>CBFGRM010000007.1:0-50715 GCA_965651205.1 uncultured bacterium | reverse complement strand
CGTTGGAGAGATGGCCGCCGTGGCCGGCGATCCGCTGCTGCACAACCGGCGGATAACCGCTCTGACGGAGCAGCACCTCGTCGTGGTTGGCCTCGAGGACCAGTGCGTGCCGGTCGCGCAGGAACCAGCGGATCGATTGCGTCGGCCTGCCGAGGTCGGTTGCGATGGCCAGGCTGGGGCCGTCGTCGCAGCGAACGCCGATCGCCACCGGTTCGCGCGCGTCGTGCGAACACGGACACGCCTCGACGGTGAACGGCCCCGCCTCCGCAGGTCCCCGGCTGCCGGCCAGTAGCCACTGGCACGGGTCGCCGCCGCGGGAAATTGCCTGCCACGTTCCGAGCGAGGCAATCACGGGCACCCGGTGGCGCGACGCCAGCCGGACGGCTCCCTTGGCGTGGTCGCCGTGCTCGTGGGTGAGAGCGATTCCCGTCAGCGTACCGGGATCAATTCCGGCAGCCTCCAGCCGTCGCTCCAGCTCGCGGGCGGTGAACCCTGCTTCCACCAGCAGTGTGGCGCCATCGTGCACCAGCGCGAACGCATTCCCCTTGGAGCCGCTCCCGAGAACGTGCAGCGTGGTCATCGTGCCTTCACCGCCAATCAATCACCCCTGACCCGCTGATGCAGCGACCGGAGGTGCTTCTCCATCGCTTCATCCACCACGACTTCCCGCCTCGGCATCACCCGTCGCGCCACCTCCAGGAATCGGTCGGCGTCGCAGGTCGTGCCGCTGTCGCCCCAGGCGAACGGAGCCGTGTACTTGGGGGCGCGCACCGCGCCGAACACGTTGGCGCCGGTGGCAACGATGCTGCCGGTGGGCAGCAGGGTGCCGATGGCGGTCTTGGCGTGGTCACCGATCAATGAGCCGAGCAGCATCCGGCCGGTGTCGTGGCGATTGCCGGCCGGTTCGATCCGCACCGGTCCGTAGGTGTTCTTGAGGTTCGACGTGATGGTACCGGCACCGAGGTTGACCCACGAACCGATCACCGAGTGGCCGACAAAGCCGTCGTGACTCTTGTTGCTGTAACCGGTGACCACCGTGGTGGACATCTCGCCGTGAAGGCGGCAGTGCGGGCCGGCGCTGACGTGACGGAGCGACCCGCCCGAGACGGTGGTGCCGCTGCCAAGCCAGAGCGGCCCCTCGAGCCGGCTGCCGCTCTGCACCACAACGCCCTGCTCGAGGATCACCGCCCCGCGCCGCACATCGAACACGACAGCCGGTTCAACCTCGGCACCCCGCAGCGCCACTGCATCGGAATTGCCAAGAACGATCGAGCCATCGGGCGGCGGGTCGCCACCGCGGTCGAGGTCGGCAAGGGTGTCCGCGAAGAGGAACTTCTCGAGTGCGGTGACCAGGTCCCAGGCACCGTGCAGCACGAGGCCCTCGATCACCAGCCCATCGCCGCTGTCGTGCGGGCCCTGCCAGTTCTCGCCGGGATCGAGCCGCCAGGCCACCGACTTGTTGCCGTGAAGGAGCCGCTTTGCGCCTCCCACCGAGCGCATCGGAACCGACGGTGCGAAGGTGGCATCAACCACCCAGGCCGGTCCGCGCACCGTGTCGGCAGGCACGATGGGCGGGGCACCAGTCGGCACCGTGAGCGGGTCTGCGGAGACGATGCCGGTGGCAGCCGGGCCACCCAGCGCGCGTGACCAGCGTTCGGCAGCGGTCCAGCCGCCGACGCGCATCAGCGCCAGTGGCGTTGCGCCGGCAAATGGAGCCCACGCGGTCCGGTCTGTCCCGGGTTCCAGCAGGTAGAGCGAAGTCATTTCATTCCAGGTCCCGCACTTCGGGCGGCAATGCATCCAGCGTTGCCTTGAGGTCAGGTGCGCGCGTGCGATCGAGCACCAGAGTCCGGTTGTTTGCGTGAACGACCACCAGGTCGCGCACGCCTGAGAGGACCATAGCCGGTCCATCGTTCCATACGATGCAGTCGCTGCAGTCGACCAGGGTCACCGCACCGTGAATCACGTTGCCGTTGCGGTCCCGGCTGCGCACCCTCGAGAGCGCTTCCCAGGTGCCGATATCGTCCCAGGAAAAGTCACCTGGAACCACGGCGATGGCGCTGCTGCGCTCGAACACTCCGACGTCGATCGACACGCTGCGGACCTGATCGTAGAAACCGGCCACATCGCCCCGGTCGAGCAGCCCGAGGTAGGGCGCGATCTCGTTGGTGTGGGCCTCGATTTCTCGGCGCAGGTCGGCGGCGCGCCAGGCGAACAAGCCGCTGTTCCAGAGCGCGCCATCGGCCATCAGGTCGAGCGCCCGGGCGGCATCGGGCTTTTCGACGAACTGCTCCACCACCGCCGAGGCGGTATCCAGCCGGGGACCCGGGACGATGTAGCCGAAGCCGGTCTCGGGGCGCGACGGCACCATTCCCACCGTCACCAGTCGCTGGTGTCGGCGGGCCACCTCGACTGCGGTTGCGGCAGTAGCCACGAACGCCGATGGATCACTTACCGACCAGTCGGCGTGCATCGAAACGATGGCCGCGTCCGGATCCCGCCGGGCCGCCTCGAGAGTGGCCCACACCAGTGCCGGTCCTGTGCCTGCCGCCCTGGGCTCCACCAGGAAATTGTCCCCAGGCAGGTCGAGTTGCCTGCGCAGCGGTTCGATCAGGTGCGGGCCTGTGACGACGAGGATCCGCTGAGCGGGAATGAACCCCGCCAGCCGGTCGATGGCTTCCTCGATCGACGAACGCTCACCGGCCAGAGGCAGCAACTGCTTGGGCCGGCTCGGGGATGACAGCGGCCAGAAACGGGTGCCCGAGCCCCCCGCCAGCAGGACCCCCCACTGCATCAGACCAGCTCCGCGAGGGCGGGCGCGTGGTGGCGGAGGTCGTAGAGGAGTTCGCCGATGTCGCCATCGGCACCGGCAATCACCACCAGGGTGGTGGCCTGGGTGAGCGGTGTCAGCAGCAGGGTGCCCTGGCTCGACTCGATGACCACTTGTTCCGGGGCGCCCTGCGCCACTGCCTCGGCCAATGCGCGGATCGCCCGGGAGACGGTGGCGGCCAGCGCTGCCACCAGCTCGGCCTCAACCGGGATGGCCAGGGCGGTGTCGATCACCAGTCCCTCGTCGCTCAGGACCATTGCCCCCACGGTGTCCGGTCGATCGGCAATGGCGGCGAGTGTGTCGTGAAGCGGCGGCATCGGTGCGGGCTCCGGCGGGCTGGGTGACGGCGCGAAGCTAGGCCCCGGATGGCGTGGAAGTCAAGCAACGAAGCCGGGTTGCCGCTTTCCGGCGAGCGATTAACCTTCGGCAATGACCACTCGCCCTTTCCTGCTGCTCGCGATGGCTGCCCTGGGCCTGGCGGCCTGCGCCGACGACCAGCTTCCCGACGCATTCTACGAGAATCGCGTCGAGACTTTCACCATCGGGGCCCTGCACGGCACTCCGGTGTCGATTCCGTCCGGCTTTTCGGTGGTCGAGAACCGCACGGTCCGCACCGACCAGTCGGGCGGGTTCGACTTCGCCTATCTGCGCGAAGGTGGCCGGGATCTGCTGGTGCCGCTGGACGCCATCGGGCTGGGTTCGCGGTCGACCAATCCGGGGCTGCAGCACAGCAGCGAGAGTTTCGAATCGCTGGTCAATCCACCGGGTGATGGATACGTGACAGACGACTCGCTGGAAATCGCGGTTGGTGACGTGATCGTGGCCCGTTCACGGATCGCGTGCTACCTGGGGGTGCCGCAGTACGCCAAGCTGATGATCAAGGCCATCGACGAAGCAGCAGGCACGATCACCTTCGATGCGGTCGCCAACATCAACTGCGGCTATCGCTCGCTCGCTCTCGGCGTCCCGCGGACCTGAACCGGCAATGATCGATCTCAAGCAGCTCCGGCAGGACCCGGCAGCGGCGCGCTCGGCCCTGGCGCGTCGCCGGGATGACACTGCTCTCGAACAGTTCGACCGCGTGCTGGAGCTTGACGAAAACTGGCGCGACGTGCTCGGCCGGGTCGAACAGCTCCGTGCAGAGCGCAAGGTTGCGTCGCGGGAGTTTGGTGAACTGAAGAAGGCCGGCAAGGACGTCGGGCCGTTGCAGGCCGAGTTGTCGCGTCGCGCCGATGAGCTGAAGGAACTCGAGGAAGACCTGCGCGAGTTCGAAGTGCTGATCGAGTCGCACCTGCTGACCCTTCCCAACTTCGTGCGCGCCGACGTTCCCGATGGTGGCGCCGAGGCCAACACCGAGTTGAGAAGCTGGGGGACGGTGCCCAAGTTCGACTTTGCCCCGAAGCCGCACTGGGAACTGGGCGTCTCGCTCGGGCTGTTCGACCTCGCCCGCGGTGCCAAGCTGACTGGCAGCGGCTTCCCGTTGTTCACCGGCCAGGGCGCCAGGCTGGTTCGCGGACTTGCCAACTTCCTGCTCGACCTGCACACCACCGAGCACGGCTACACCGAGGTGCAACCGCCCTACCTGGTCAACGCTGCCACGGCACGCGGCACCGGCCAGTTGCCCAAGTTCCAGGACGACCTCTACTGGGTGGAACGCGACGACTTCTACCTGCTGCCCACCTCGGAAGTGCCGGTGACCAACATCCACGCCGGCGAGATCCTTGCCGCCGAACAGTTGCCGGTCGCGATGACCGCGTACACGCCGTGCTTCCGTCGCGAGGCCGGTGCGCACGGCCGTGACACGCGCGGACTGATCCGGGTGCACCAGTTCGACAAGGTGGAACTGGTGCGGATCTGTCATCCCGACCACAGCGACACCGAGCTGGAGCGGATGACCCAGCACGCGGAGACGGCATTGCAGCGGCTGGGATTGCCTTATCGGGTGCTGGTTCTGGCTGCCGGCGACACGGGGTTCTCCAGTGCGCGGACCCACGACCTCGAGGTCTGGGCACCGGGCGTCGATGGTTGGCTCGAGGTTTCGAGCGCCAGCACTTGCGGTGACTTCCAGGCGCGTCGCGCCGGAATCAGGTTCCGTCCCGCGCCAGGGGCAAAGCCGGAGTTCGTTCACACGCTCAATGCGTCCGGGGTCGCGTTTCCGCGGACCATAATCGCGCTGCTCGAGAATGGTCAGCAGGCCGACGGCTCGGTGGTGCTGCCGGAGGCATTGGCGCCCTATGTCGGCACCGACCGACTCGTCCCGGGGGCCTAGCGGCGGGCTGCGGCGGCTGGCGCCAGTCGTCGCTCTGGTGCTGGTCGCGGTGGTGGCCGGACTCACTGTTGCCGCCAACGTGATCGTGACGAGACACTTCCGCGAACAGGCCCGCACCGCTTCGCGAATCTACGCCACGACATTTGCCGGACTGGCAGACCCGGATCCAGCCGCGGCGACCAGCGCGCTGTTCGAGCTCGGTGCGGGGATCAGCGAACTGGGCATTCCGCTGGTGGTGTCGGATTCATCGGGTCGCGTGATTGCATCGACCAACCTGCCGTTCACCGCTCCCCCCGGTGACCCTCGCATCGCTGCCTATTCCGTCGAGCTGGACCGGATCAATCCGCCGATAGCGATTCCCAACGGCCAGGTCCATTTCGGCCCGGTGCCGGCCACCGGCGTGCTCCGCGCCCTCGCGATACTGCAGGGCTTGTCGCTGATGCTGATGGTGGTCGTCGCGGTGGTGGCGTACCGATCGCAGACCTCGGCGCGACGGGATCGGATGTGGGTGGCTATGGCGCGGGAAGCTGCGCACCAGATGGGTACCCCGCTTACCTCGTTGCAAGGATGGATCGAGCAACTCCGCAGTGGTGGCGTGCCGGTTCCCAGGCTGGCCGAGCACATCGACGCCGATGCCGAGCGATTGCAACGCGTGGCACAGCGATTCGAACGCATCGGGAACCCGGCGCGTCGTGACCCGGTTGCACTTGGAGCGATGGCAGAGAAGGTGGCCGGTTATTATCGGTCACGCTTGCCGCGCCACGCCAACGCCATTTCGGTCGAGGTGGACGCGCCGCGTTCCGGGCCTGTGATTGCCGGTGACCCGGTGCTGCTGGAGTGGGCGTTCGAGGCGCTGGTCAAGAACGCCGCCGATGCCCTGCAGGGTCGCGGTGGAGTGATCACCATTGCGGCGAAATCGTCCGACGGATTCGCCGAGGTGCGTATCAGCGATGATGGACCGGGAGTGCCGCGTGACATCCGGCGCACCCTCTTCGAGCCCGGCGTGTCCACCAAGCGTGACGGCTGGGGCATCGGCCTGGCGCTGGTGCGTCGCGTGGTGGAGCAGGGCCACGGCGGCCAAATTTCCCTCGAACCTGTAGAGAAGGGTACCACGTTCCTGATGCGTTTCCCGATCGATCCTGTCGCGTGACCAACACACGAGACCTGCTGCTGGGCCTCAACACCGCGCAGCGCGAGGCGGCCTCGCACGTGCACGGCCCGATCCTGGTGCTGGCCGGTGCCGGTTCGGGCAAGACCCGGGTGCTGACTTCGCGGATTGCGCACCTGATCGAGACCCACGGCGTTCCGCCCGAGCGGATCCTCGCGGTGACCTTCACCAACAAGGCCGCCGGCGAGATGAAGGAGCGGATCGGTCGATTGCTGGATCGTGACCCCACCGGGCTGTGGATCGGCACCTTCCACTCGATCTCCGCCCGGCTGTTGCGACGCGAGGCCGAACGGCTGGGTTTCACGCGGCAGTTCACCATCTACGACCAGGACGATTCGCTCTCACTGGTCAAGCGGTTGCTGGCCGAACGGAATCACCCGGTCAAGGTGTATCCGCCGCGGGTGATCCAGGGACTGATTTCCAACGCCAAGAACCGGATGCAGGCGGCGATCGATCTCGAACGATCCGCCCCCGGCGACCCTACCGTCCGGGTTGCAGCAGACATCTACGTTGCGATGCAGCAGGCCCTCAAGGTCGCCAACGCGATGGACTTTGACGACCTGATGCTGCATCCGCTGGCGCTGTTTCGCGACCAGCCCGAGACATTGGCACGCTGGCAGCGCCGCTTCGACTTCCTGCTCGTCGACGAGTTCCAGGACACCAACAAGGCACAGTACGAGTTGATCAGGCTGCTCGGGCGTGAGCACGGCAACGTCTTCGCCGTGGGTGATGACGACCAGTCGATCTATGGCTGGCGCGGTGCCGACGTGGGGAATATGCAGGCGCTGCGACGCGACTTCGGCGAGGCCAGGCTGGTGCGCCTGGAGGAGAACTATCGCTCCACAAGCCAGATTCTGGCGGCCGCCAACGGCGTGATTGCGCGCAACACCGGCCGGTTGGGCAAGACGCTCCGGACCGTGCGCGGGGGCGGTGAATCGGTGATCGTGCTGGCAGCGGCCGACGAGCGCGACGAGGCAGAGTGGATAGCGCGCGAGTTCGCGCGTCGTGAACAGGACGGCACGCCCTGGCACTCGATGGCGATTCTGTACCGAACCAACGCGCAGTCGCGCGCGCTGGAGGACGCCCTGCGTCGCGCTGGCGTGCCGTACCGGATCGTCGGGGCGATTTCGTTCTACGATCGACGCGAGGTGAAGGACCTGCTCGCCTACCTGCGACTGGTTGCAAACCCCAGCGACGACGAGGCCTTCCTGCGCGCGATCGGCGTGCCGAGGCGCGGTGTAGGCGACAGTTCCCTGACGACCCTGGTGGAACAGGCTCGCGAGTGGAACCTGCCGCTGCTGGCGACTGCGGCTCGAGCAGGCACGATCCAGTCGCTGCGTCCCAATGTGCGCACCGCCTTCACGTCATTTGCCGAACTGCTTGCAAGGACCACGGCACGGAGCGGCGGGTCGTCGCCGGCCGCCGTGATGGAGGACCTGATCGCTGCGCTCGATTACGAGGCGATTCTCGCAGCCGAGGGACCGGAGGGGGTGGAGCGCTGGGAGAACGTGCGTGAGCTGGTCGCCAGTGCAGCCGAATGGTCCGAGGTGGTGACTGCCGACGAGGAGGAACCGGGCACCCCGCTGCAGCGATTCCTGGCCGAGGCAGCGTTGCTGTCTGCCGTTGACACCAGCAAGGGAAGCGACGAAGGCGTCACCCTGATGACACTCCACACCGCCAAGGGACTCGAATGGTCGGTGGTGGCGATCACCGGGATGGAAGACGGTCTCTTCCCGCTGGGCCGGGCACTGGAGACACAGGATGGCCTGGAGGAGGAGCGCCGGCTGAGCTACGTGGGGATTACCCGAGCCCGCGACGCCCTCATCCTGGCCTGGGCACGGGCCCGCCGTCGTGGCGGAGAATTGCGCCCCGGTGCACCATCGCGCTTCCTGCGCGAGATTCCACCCGAGTTGATCGACGAGCGTCGCACCTCGTTTTCTGCCGGGTCCCTGGCCACATTCGGCGGCAGCAGCGGTTCGTGGGGCAACAGCGGCCGGGGACGCGGTTCGCAGAGCTGGGGTCGGACCTCCTATCAGCGCAGCAGCAGCCCCGCCGGTGGGCCGACACCGGCCGAATCACACGGGACGGTTGGTGGCGAGAACCAGGACGCGCCCCGCTATGTCAAGGGGGAGCGAGTCGTGCATCGACGCTTCGGCTCCGGGGCAATTCTCGGCCTGAGTGGGGCAGGCAAGGATCTCAAGGTGTCGGTGGCGTTCGACGATCCGGAAGTGGGAACCAAGCAACTGCTGGTGGCCTTTGCGGGCCTCGAGCGCGATTGGGAGAGTGCGTGAAGATCACCGCTGACAATGTCCGTCACGTGGCAACGCTGGCCGAGCTCGAAGTGGCCGAAACCCAGGTCGAGCGACTTGCAACCGAACTGGCCGCGATTGTCACCTTCGTCGAACAGTTGAACGCCCTCGAGGCGTCCAGCGACAGCAGTTCGCCCGTGATCGGTCCGGAGTCGCTGCGTTTGCGGGCCGACGTGGTGGCTCCCATTCCGCTGGCACATCCGCCAGCCAGCTTCGCACCCGCGATGCGGGATGGCTTGTTCGTCGTGCCCCGACTAGACGGACTGGTGGACGAATGACCGACACGAGGCTTGTCGACGAGACCGCCGCCGCGCTCGAGAGTGCAGCCGAACTCAACGCGGTCCTGGCGTGGTCGAGGGAGGCCCTGGCAGCCGAGGCGCGGCTTGCTGCCGACGAGCAGGACGGCGCGCTGCGGGGCAGGGCGATCGGCGTGAAGGACAACATCGTGACCACGACCTTGCCGACAACCTGTGCATCGCGGATCCTCCGGGGATATCAGTCGCCGTACGACGCCACGGTGATCGAGCGGATTCGCGCCGCCGGCGGTCTGGTCGCGTGCAAGACCAATCTCGACGAGTTCGCGATGGGATCATCGACCGAGCACTCCGCCTTCGGTGCGGTGCGCAATCCGGTTGACCTCACGCGGGTGCCCGGTGGATCCAGTGGCGGATCTGCCGCACTGGTCGCATCCGGCGCAGTGCGCTCGGCATTGGGCTCGGAGACCGGCGGCTCGGTCCGCCAACCCGCGTCGTTCTGCGGCATCACCGGCATCAAGCCCACCTATGGCAGGGTGTCGCGATTCGGGTTGGTGGCCTTCGGGTCATCGCTGGACTGCGTGTCAACTTTCGGCGCCACGGTGGACGACGCGGCACTGCTGCTCTCGGTGATTTCCGGCGTCGATCCACGCGATGCGACGACCCTGGACGTGGCGCCGCTGCAATTGCCGGAGCCGAGATCCGACCTGGACGGGATGGTGATCGGGATTCCCGAGGAATACTTCCCGGCAGATCTCGACCAGGGTGTCCGTGCCGCCTGCGATCGCGCCATCGCGAAGATGAAGTCGCTGGGTGCGACGGTGCGCCCGGTTAAGCTGCCGCATACTTCGTTCGCGGTGCCGACCTACTACATCATCAACCCTGCAGAAGCCGCCGCCAACCTGGCGCGTTTCGACGGAGTGCGATACGGGGCAAGGCAGGTCGGTGACCAGGGCGACATCCGGGCGCTGTACCGCGCCACCCGCGGACGTGGTTTCGGACCGGAAGTGCAGCGCCGCATCCTCGTGGGCACCTTCGCGCTGAGTGCCGGTTACTCCGATCAGTACTACGCCCGCGCCCAGATGGCCCGGCACTGCATTTCCGGCGACTTCGCCCGGGCGTTCAACGACGGAGTCGACCTGCTGTTCACGCCCACCACACCGAGCACGGCTTTCCGGATCGGCGAGAAGCTGAGCGACCCGGTGCAGATGTACCTGGCCGACGTGTTCGTGGCACCGGCATCGCTCGCGGGCCTGCCGGCGATGTCGTTGCCGATCGGCCGCTCCGACGGACTGCCCGTGGGTGGGCAGTTGATCGCGCCGCGACTCGGTGAGTCGGGAATGATTGCCGTTGCAAGAGTGCTCGAGGCGAACATCGATGCAACCGGCGAGGTGCGCTGATGACCTGGGAAACTGTCATCGGTCTCGAAGTGCACGTGCAGCTCGGCACCCGCACCAAGATGTTCTGCGGTTGTGCGGTGGAGTACGGCGCGGAACCCAACTCGGTGGTGTGCCCGGTGTGTCTCGGCCTGCCGGGAGCGCTGCCGGTGCCCAACGCCGAAGCAGTGCGCCTGGGTACCATCGGCGCTATGGCGCTGGGTTGCACCATTCATCCCACCAGCGTGTTCGCGCGCAAGAACTATTTCTATCCTGACCTGCCCAAGGGCTATCAGATCTCGCAGTTCGACAAGCCACTCGCCACCGGGGGGACGATGGAGATCGAATCGCCGACCCGGGGCGCACTGAATGTGTCGATCACCAGGCTTCATCTCGAGGAGGACGCCGGCAAGTCCCTGCACGACCGGATCCCCGGCGCAACCGCGATCGACCTCAACCGGGCTGGCACGCCGCTGGCCGAGATTGTGGGTGGTCCGGATCTCCGCTCACCGGCGGAGGCGCGAGCCTACCTGGTCACGTTGAGGCAGATCCTGGTCCACGCCGGCGTGAGCGAATGTTCGATGGAGAAGGGCTCGCTCCGCGTGGATGCCAATCTCTCGCTGCGCCTGCCGGGTGAACCGTTCGGGACCAAGACCGAGGTCAAGAACATCAATTCGTTCGCCAACGTCGAGCGCGCGCTCGAAGCGGAGCGGGAGCGCCAGCGCGGCATCCTGGAATCGGGCGGCAGGGTGGAGCAGGTCACGCTCACCTTCAACGCGGCCACCGGTGAGGTGAAGCCGCTCCGCAGCAAGGAAGACGCGCACGACTACCGCTACTTCCCGGACCCGGACCTGCCACCGCTGGAGCTCAGTGCCGAGTGGATCGCTGCCAGGCGCGATGAGATTCCCGAATTGCCTGCAGCTCGCCGGGCGCGCTATGGCGCGATGGGATTGCCCGACTACGACGTCGGGGTGCTGAGCCAGGAACTCGAGGTGGCCAACTACTTCGAGACCGTGATCGCCGCCGGAACCGATCCCAAGACCGCAGCCAACTGGGTGATGGGTGAGGTGCTGGCCGGCTTCAACAGCAGCGGTGCCTTCGATGTCAGACCGGAGCGGGTTGCCGAACTGGCGGCGCTGGTGGCCGACGGTACCGTGTCGTTGCAGGCCGCCAAGCGGGTTTACACGGCGCTCGCGGAAGAGGACGACGACCCTGCCGCGGTAGCCGACCGTCTCGGCCTGGTCCAGGTGCGTGACAGCAGTGCGCTGGAGCAATGGGTCGACGAAGTCATTGCCGCACACGCCGATGAAGTGGAGCGGTTTCGCGGTGGCGAGGCAAAGCTGATGGGATTCTTCGTGGGACAGGTGATGAAGCGCTCGAAGGGAAAGGCGGACCCCAAGGCGATTCAACCGATTCTTGCGGCAAGACTCAGGAGCTGAACCGCCTCAGGACGCCTTGGGTCGGGCCGGGGCCAGTTCATCGGGGAAGGGTGCGGCCAGCGGGTCGTCGCTCGCTGGCCGGAGTCCGAACTGGGCATCGGCCACTGCGGCGACCCATTCGGGATCGTGGCGTCCCGTACCGCGCATCGCGTCGCGCCGGACCTGCTTGCTGCGCTGGATGGCGTGTTCACCATTGGGATCGAGTGCCTGCAGCGCACCGCCGATGTCGTTCAGGGCGCGACGGATGTATTGCTCCGCACGATCCAGGTGCTCACCGATCTGCGCCTCCTGCAGGTCCCAGCGGCTCTGGTCCACGGCAAACTGCATCCCCACCTGAAACGGCCTCGAATCGCTCAGGCGCACCATTCCACGGAACAGGCGGCGATTGGTCCGCACCGAGAAGATGGTTGGTGAAAGGATCCGCTCCAGGTGCGCGTCCGCCGGCCGGTGGTCCATCCTGATCAGTTCACGTGCGGCGCGCGGCACCTCGTCACCCAGCACCGTCTCGACTCGGGATTCCCAGTAGGTGTGTCCCATCGCCTTGGTGCTGCTGGTTACCACCAGTTGACGGGGCACGTAGTGGTTGTGGGCCACCACATCGGCTGCGAGGTGCGCCAGGTATCCCAGGCCGAACGACCGCAGCGCATCCGAGGGAGCGAGGTCGAACACCTCGCGCCCGACGTGCCAGGCGTGACAATGCCGGTCAGCAGGCGCGAACTTCTTGGCCATAGTGGTGTCGGCTGCAATCGAGCCGTAGAGGAAGTCGTAGGGGAACGCCCTCAGCAGGTCTGCCGCTGCCGGGACCAGCAGGTGAAGCGAACCGAGAACCCGTTCGCCGAGCACCACGTGGGTGCCGGGAGTCCAGGCCCACGCGGTGTCGGGAAACAGCACCACTGCAACAGCAGCGGCTGCCAGTCCGACCAGCAGCGTCACTCGTCGTTCCGGCGGCGACGCGACACCAGCAGTCGGCCCACCTGACCTGCCACCGCACCGCCGGAGCGCAGGGTGCGCGCCGCACTGGCAGCGGCGATGCCGGTCTCCTCGATCTCCTCCTGCATCACCTCGACGAATGCGTCGAGGTCGGCGAGTCGACGACTGGCGCGACGGCGGGCACGACGAACGTCGGCACGCAGTCCCTGCGACACCGCCACCACTTCCCGCATCTCGGTGCGCGCGAGATCGATCACCTCGCTGCCGGCGTCGCCGAACCGGTTGAGGGCGGTGATCATCGGGGCCAGTTCGTGCCGCAGCTCGGAGAGCTCGTCCGTGAGGCCCTTGGCCCCCTGGCGCGTCTCACGGAACAGTATCAGCGCGGCCACGGTCAGGCCCACGATGCACAGGGCGATGATCAGCAGCGATAGAGCGATTGTCGGTCCGATCCATCCGGGCATACTCGGCCCCCCAAAGGTCAGTGCAATCGAATTCTAAGCGGTTGACGGTCGATGGCTTGCGGTGCTCCCCCCTCTAGTGGAGGTTACAGCAATGCCCTCTCACTTCGTAGTCACAGGCGGCAACCGGCTCCGCGGCACCGTAAGACCCGCCGGAAATAAGAATGCCGCCCTGCCGGTCATTGCGGCCGCGCTGCTGGCCGACGGCCCGGTCCGAATCAGCAATGTTCCCCGGATCCGCGACGTCGAGACCCTGCTCGAACTGGTGGCCTTCCTCGGGGCCAAGGTCACGTGGCACGACGCCGGCGACCTCGAGATCGATTCCGGTGGCCTGGAGCCCCGGCCACTCGATCCCCAGCTCTGCACCCGGATCCGGGCGTCGATCCTGCTGGCGGGACCGCTGCTGGCCCGGTTCGGCCAGGTGGTGCTGCCGCCACCCGGGGGAGACGTGATCGGGCGGCGGCGCGTGGACACCCACTTCCTGGCGCTGGAACGGCTCGGTGCCAGTGTCGAGGTGGGTGATCGGTTCGAGATCTCGGCCCGCCGGCTCAAGGGCGCCGAGATCTTCCTCGACGAGCCGAGCGTGACCGGGACCGAGAACGCACTGATGGCGGCGGTTTGCGCGGAGGGCCGCACCGTGCTCAGGAACGCGGCAGCCGAACCGCACGTGCAGGACACCGCGCGCGCACTGGTGGCGATGGGTGCCAGCATAGCCGGCATCGGTTCCAACACCTACGTGATCGAAGGGGGGCAGCCGCTCCACGGAGCCTCGGTCGGAGTGGGGCCCGATCACATCGAGATTGCGTCGTTCATCGGACTCGCTGCCGTGACCGATGGCGCAATTACGATCGAGGGAGTCCGTGGTGACGACCTGCGGAGCACGCTGCTCGGCTTCTCACGGCTGGGCATCACGCCGCGGCTCGATGGCGACCGGCTGATGGTCGATTCCGGCCAGGAGCGGCGGATACGCCCCGACCTCGGCGGGCACGTGCCCAAGCTGGAGGACGGGCCCTGGCCGGCGTTCCCGGCGGACGCGATGTCGATCGGTGTCGTGGCGGCGACCCAGTGCGAGGGGATGCTGCTCATTCACGAGAAGATGTTCGAGTCACGGCTGTTCTTCGTCGACAAGCTGATCGGTATGGGTGCGAGGATAGTGCTCTGCGATCCGCATCGTGCAGTGATCAGCGGGCCGTCGCAACTGAGGGCGGGAAAGGTCGAGTCGCCGGACATTCGAGCCGGGATGGCGATGTTGCTTGCAGCGCTCGCCGCCGATGGAGTGAGCACGATTCACAACATTGGCCAGATCGAGCGGGGCTACGAACGGATCGACGCCAGGCTGAGGGAACTCGGTGCCGACATCATCCGCAACGACGACTGACGAGGTTCGTCTCGCCGCCAGGGTGCCGTTGTGGACGGTGCCGGGATGGCGGGAAAGGTTCGGTGTCACTGCCGGCGTGACCGGGCGCGGCGACGATCCCGACAACCCGTTCGACCTCGGGCTGCACACCGGCCAGCCGGTGGCCGCTGCGATGTCGCGCTGGCGCGAGTTCCGCAGTGCGTTTCCGGAGTTTCGGGGGCAGGTGATGGCGCACCAGGTCCACGGCTCGAGGGTGCTGTGGCACGAACACTCGACCGGCTGGACAATCCACGACGATGCCGATGGTCACGCCACCGCCACTGCGGGTTTGTTGCTGCTGGTCACTGTGGCCGACTGCGTGCCGATCTATCTGGTTGCCCCAGAGCAGCGCGCGGTGGCACTGCTGCATTCGGGCTGGCGGGGAACGGCCGCCGGCATTCTGGAGGCGGGTGTCAGCCTGCTGCGTCAGCGGGTCGGAGTCGAACCCGCCGGGTTGGTGATGCACCTCGGCGTCGCGATCTCCGGACCCTGCTACGAAGTGGGAAGTGAAGTGGTGAAGGCGTTGGGAGGCAGTGCCGAGGGCGCCGGACCCTGGCACGCCGACATCCGCGGTCGCCTGATGGAGCAGGGGCTTGAACTCGGAATCGGTGAAGTGAGCCAGTCATCACACTGCACGGCGACGGCATCGCAATCATTCTTTTCTCATCGTCACAGCGGCGGCAGCGACGGCCGGATGGTGGCCTGGTTGGGGCTGCTTCCAGGCGACCGCGATCGCCAGTCCCTAGAGCCGGATAAATCCGACTGATATGGTTGCATTGAAAGGTGCCGCCCAGTTACGATCAGGTGCCAGTATGACTGGTAGTGATTCTCAATCGCACTGTGACGACCTCCCTGACAAGGATGCCTGGTGAATTGCCGACTTTCCTTCCGACTGGCCGCCGCCACCCTCGCCGCTACGGGCCTTGCCGAGCCCCTGGTCGGCCAGGAGAAGGTGTTGACTGTCTATTCCTCCCGCTCCCACTACGGCTCAGAGTCGGTGTTCGAGCAGTTCACCCGCGAGACCGGGATCAAGATCGAGTTCTTCAGCGGCAACAACAACGAAGTGATTGAACGGCTGCGCGCCGAGGGCAGTCGGACTCGGGCCGATGTGCTGCTGACCGTCGACGCCGGCAACCTTTGGCACGCCGCGGAACTCGGCCTGCTGCAGCCGGTCCAGTCGCGCGTGCTGGAGGCCAACATCCCTTCGCACCTGCGTGATCCCGCTGGTCAGTGGTTTGCCGTTGCGGTTCGTGCCCGCAGCATCGTGTATTCCACCGAGCGGGTGCAACCGGGCCAACTGTCGACCTACGCTGCGCTCGGCGACCCCAGGTGGAACGGCCGTCTCTGCCTGCGGAGCTCGAGTGCGGTGTACAACCAGTCGCTGATCGCGTCGTTGATCGCTGCCAACGGCGCCGAGGCGACCGAGCATATGTTGCGCGCGTGGATGGCCAACAAGCCGACAATTCTTCCCAGCGACACTCCGGTCTTGCAGGCGATCGCGGCCGGTCAATGCGACGTGGGGATCACCAATCATTACTACCTGGCCCGGCAAAAGGCACAGAACCCGGACTTCCCGGTGGCAGTGTTCTGGGCTGATCAGGGCAGCGGTGGTACGCACGTGAACATTTCAGGTGCTGGCGTGACGCGTCACTCCCGTCAGCGTGCCGAGGCGATCCGCCTGCTTGAATACCTGAGCACACCTGCCGCACAAGCGGTGCTCGCCAACGGCTCGCACGAGTTCCCGGCCAATCCTGCCGCCGCGGTTCCGCCGGTCACTGCGACCTTCGGCAGCTTCGAGCCGCAGTCCGTCGGGGTGGTCGCGGCAGGCCAGAAGCAGGCCGAGGCGGTTCGGATGATGGACCGGGTTGGCTACCGCTGATCACTGATTCGGGCTGGCAATGACGCTGCGCGTACTGCGGATCCTCGCGGTCGCACTCGCCCTGGCGGTGTTGTTGCCGCTGGGGCTGGTTGCGTTTTCGGCCCTTTCACCTCGACTCGAGGTTTGGCGGCACCTGTTCGACACCCGGCTGCCGGGATTGATGTGGAACACCGTGCGGCTGCTGTCGGGAGTTGCGGTCGGTGCCGGTGCGCTCGGGGTGGGGTTGGCGTGGTTGGTATCGGCGTACCGATTTCCGGGTCGGAACCAGTTCGCCTGGCTGTTGCTGGTGCCATTGGCGATGCCGGCATATGTGGCGGGATTCGTGGTGGTGGCGCTGTTCGATTTCTCCGGCCCGTTGCAGCAATGGTTGCGCGACGTGGTCGGCTACACCGGTTGGGTGCCGCCGATCCGATCGTGGGGCGGCGTGGTGCTGACGATGTCGCTGGTGTTCTATCCGTACGTGTACCTGTTGGCCCGGGCCGCCTTCAGCGAGCGGGCGGTGCCGATGATCGAGGCGGCGAGGTCGTTGGGTCAATCGCCGATCTCGGCGTTCTGGCGCCTGTCGTTGCCACTGGCGCGACCGGCGATCGCAGCCGGCCTGGCACTGGCGTTGATGGAGACGCTGGGTGATTTCGGAACCGTGTCGGTGTTTGGCTACGACGTGCTCACGACCGCCATCTATCGGGTCTGGTTCGGGATGTTCGACCGGGTCGCTGCGGGCCAGTTGGCACTGATGCTCACCGCGTTTGCGGCAGTGCTGATCTGGGGTGAGCGCTGGACCAGGCGACGGGTGCGCCACGCCCCGGCGGAATCCCATCGCGCCAAGCTGGTGCCGCTGTCGGGCGGCAAGGCGTGGGCAGCCACCGCCGCGTGCTTGACCGTGATTGCCGTAGCGCTGGTGATACCGGTGGGGGTGCTGGTGCGCTGGTCGTGGCAAGCAGTCGGCGACGGGTTGCTGGCCGACAATTACCCGAGGCTGCTCGCCAACACCGCCACCGTGACCCTGCTGGCCACGGCGTTGGTGGTGGCCGCCGGCCTGGTGCTGGTGCTGGTGCGGCGCCTGGACGGCAGGCGACGCTGGCGCTGGCCGGGCGAACTCTCGCTGCTGGGTTACGCGATGCCTGGTTCGGTCATCGCGGTGGGAGCGCTGCTGTTGTTCGAGCAGGTGGAGGTTGCACTGGCCGCAGTGGTGACCTGGCTCACCGGCACCACCCCACCGCTGTTGCTGATTGCGTCGGGTGGCGGGTTGCTGTTCGCCTACCTGGTGCGATTCACGGCCGTCAGTCGTCAGGCCCTCCAGGCGGGAATGGAGCGGATTCCGGTTGCACTCGACGAAGCGGCACGTTCGTTGGCCTCGGGGCCAGGCCGGATGGCGCTGCGGGTACACTTGCCTCTGCTGCGCCGCTCGCTGATTGCCGCAGCCCTGTTGGTGGCTGTCGAGGTGCTCAAGGAGATGCCGATGACGATGTTGATTCGGCCCTTCGGCTTCGAAACCCTTGCCGTCGAGGTGTGGTTGCGCACCACCGAGGCGATGTGGGTCGAAGCCGCACCGCCTTCGCTCGCGATCGTGGTGGTCGGTGCGGCACTGCTCGCACTGCTTCACCGGTGGGCCGACCCTCTTGAACGTGAACGGATACCGGGATGAACCCAGCGATAACCATCAGCGATGTTTCGCTTCGCTATTCCGGCAACAGCGAACCGGCCGTCGATCGGGTTTCGTTGCAGGTGGCACGCGGTGAACTGCTGGCGCTGCTGGGGCCGTCGGGCGCAGGCAAGACCACCCTGCTCCGGCTGATCGCCGGTTTCGAGATGCCCGATCAGGGCAGCATCTCGGTGGGTAGCAGGGTGGTCGCCTCGGAGCGGGTCAACGTGCCGGTAGAGCGCCGTGGCATCGGCTTCGTGTTCCAGCACGGGGCGCTGTTTCCCCATCTGGACGTCCGCCGCAACATCGCCTTCGGGCTGGGTCAACTGGGCGCAGCGGAGCGACGGGCACGGGTGCTCGAAGTGGCCAGGTTGGCGGCCATAGATCATCTGCTGGACCGCCACGAGCACGAGTTGTCGGGCGGCGAGCGCCAGCGGGCCGCGCTTGCCAGGGCGCTGGCGCGGGGCAACGAGATCGTCCTGCTCGACGAACCGCTGTCCAACGTCGACCGGCCGCTCAGGCTGGAGATCGGCACCCAGCTTCGGGAGATCCTGCGGGCTGCCGGGGCGACCGCCGTGATGGTGACCCACGATCACCAGGAGGCGCTGGGGTTGGCCGACCGGGTGGCGATGTTGGCGGGCGGCAGGCTGTTGCAGGTGGCCACTCCCGAGGAGATCGTCCGGACCCCGGCCACTCCGGTGGTGGCCTCGTTCCTGGCATCCCGGGCCTCATCACCGACGCGGAGTCTGGTCGGATACCCTTGACCCGTCTCGGACGGCTGCGGTATCTTTGGGTGTTGGGGCAACTTGCGTGCTGTCCGCGAGATGTCGGGTTTCCCCCGGCATTTTTGTTTTTGCCCCCTTGGGGGCGACCACCGTGAGTCAAGACCCGCTTTCCCTGTCGGCACTGCAACAGGCCATCGCCGAGCTCGGCTTTGAGCTTGTCGACGCCGAGATCGCGGGACGTGCCGATCGCAGGGTGATCCGGCTCCGGATCGACCTTCCCGGCGGCAGTCAGCCGGGAGCGGGGGTGACGACCGAGGATTGTCAGCGTGTTTCGCGGGCACTCGAGGCCGATTGGGAGGCCCGGGGCGTAGTGGGTCCGAATTACGCGCTGGAGGTCTCGTCGCCCGGCATCGAGCGACCGGTCCGTTTCGTCGAGCACTGGCGTCGCTACATCGGTCACCAGGTGCGGTTCAAGGCGACTGGCCTGTCGGGAACGAGGACTGGCCGGATCGTCGGGGTACCCGACGACCAGCAGGTGGAACTGGAAATGGGCACGACACGTCAAGTGATCGCGCTCGCCGACATCAAGCGTGCAACCCTGGTCGTGGACTGGTCCGCGATCGGAGGAACCGGTAAGCAGGAGAATCATTAGCGATGGCGTCCGATGAAATGATCACGGCATTCCGCGAGCTTGCCAACAGCAAGCAGTTGGAGCGTGCGGAACTGATCGACCTGCTGCGCGACGGCATCCACGCCGCGCTGATGAAGAAGTACGGCGCCAACGTCCGTTTCGAGCTGCAGGTCGACGAGCTCGATGGCACGCTCAGCGTCAACCGGCTGCGTCAGGTGGTCGAGTCGGTGGAGGACGAGAGCGCCGAGATATCCCTCGATGAGGCGCGCTTCGAGGACGAGGAGTTCCAGGTCGGCGATGTCCTCGAGGAGGAGGTCCCGTTCGAGGCGTTCGGCCGGCTCGCGGTCCAGGCCGCCAAGCAGCGCATCATCCAGCGGGTCCGCGAGGGTGAGCGCAACCGGATTCGCGACGAGTTCGCCAACAAGGTGGGTGAGCTCCTCTCGGGCGAGATCCAGCAGATCGAGCGTGGCAAGTTCGTGATAATGCTGAACCGCTTCCGCGAGGCGGAGGCGATCGTGCCATATCGCGAGCAGAATCATCGTGAGCGTTTCCATCAGGGCGACACGATCCGGTGCGTGCTCAAGCGGCTCGAGGAAACACCGAAGGGACCGCGACTGATCCTGTCGCGTGCCGATCCGATGTTCGTCAAGGCGCTGTTCAAGCTCGAGGTTCCGGAAATCCAGCAGGGAATCGTCGAGATCCGTGGCATCGCTCGCGAGGCTGGCAGTCGCACCAAGGTGGCGGTGATCTCGCGTGACGACGCAATCGACCCGGTTGGCGCGTGCGTCGGCCTCAAGGGCTCGCGCGTGCAGGCGGTGGTCAACGAACTTGGTGGCGAGCGGATCGACATCGTGCCCTGGTCGCCCGATCCGGAGCGCTTCGCCCGGTTGGCACTGGCGCCGGCGCGAGTGGCCAAGGTGTTCAGCGATGTCGCATCGCGGACCATCCAGGCGGTTGTGGACGAGGACCAGTTGTCACTGGCCATCGGTCGCGCCGGCCAGAACGTGCGCCTGGCATCCGAACTGACCGGCTGGAAGATCGATCTCTACTCCAGCCGGGAGTGGTTGGAGCGTGGCGGTGAGGGTGCATTGTTCGGCGGCCAGCCTGGCGACGACGACGAAACTCCGCGAGTTCCGCTGTCGCAACTCGAGGGATTGTCCAACGGGCTGGTGGAGCTGCTCGATCACGCGGGCTTCGGTGCGCTCAACGACGTGATCGATCTCGAGCCGGAAGAGATCGCGCAGATCCCCGGAATGACCCAGGAGGCAGCCGACGAACTGGTGCGCTTCCTGACCGAGTTGACGGAAGAGGACTCCGGCGGTGACGACGCCCCCGCTGCCTGAGGGCAAGGAGCGGTTGCTGCGGTTGCTGGGTCTTGGCAGGCGGAGCGGGGGAGTCGGGGTTGGTGTGGATGCCACCCGGGCGCAGTTGCAGCGGGGTGATGTCCACCTGGTGATTCTCGCGAGCGACGCCTCGCCGAGAGCGGTGGAGAAGGTGGAACGATTGGCGCGGGCCAGGTCGGTGCCGGTGATGACCGGACCTGATTCGGCAGCGATGGGTGAGCGTCTCGGGCGCCCGCCAGTGATGACAGTGGCAGTGCGGGATCGCGACCTGGCAGCGGGAATTCTCGCCGCAGTCGCCGATCCCGATGGACGATGACGGAGGAGCAGAGTGGTCAAGACGAGAGTGCACGACCTCGCAGCAGAATTCGGCGTCCCTTCGGACCAGCTCCTGGGGATGCTGCGCGAGATGAACATCTTCGTGCGCAGTCACCTGTCGGCTCTCGAGCCCGACCAGGTCTCGGCCGCTCGCGTCCGTTGGGAGCGCGAGAAGCGCAAGAGCGCCGAGCCAGCGGAGCCCAAGAAGGGTCGCCGTCGCAAGGTGGCGGAACCCGAACCGGCTCCGGTGGAGGTCAAGCCGGTTCGTCGACGCCGGACCGCGGCCGAGGTGGCGGAGCAGGAAGCCAAGGAACAGACCAGCACTGAAGCCGAAGCGGCGAAGGCCGCCGCGCCGTTCGAGGCCGCCGAGCCGGAGGCGCCGGCGGAACCGAAGCTGAGCCTGGAGGAGCGGGCCCGGCGGTTGTTCAAGGACCTGCCCGCCAAGGATGCCGAGCCACCCGCCGAGGCGGCTGCGCCGGAGCCCGAGACAACGGCAGAAGCCGCTCCGCCGGTCGCCGGGGCCAAGCCCGCACCAGCGGAACCAGCGGAGCCTGCCGCACCGTCGACTCCGGCGGCAGCCAAGCCCGCCAAGCCTGCCAAGGCGTCACCACGCCCGGCGGCCCCGCCGCGCGCCGCGCCGCCTGCGGCATCGGGTGCCACCGGTGGCAAGCCGTTCATTCCGCCCCGGGTGCCCCGTCCGGCCGCCGGTTCGCCCCCGCGGGGACCGCGGCCCAAGCCGGTGTTCTCGTCGAGCGCGCCGGTTCAGCCGCGCAGTCCGGCCCCCGGCAGCGGTGGTGCGGGCCGCAGTTTCGGCCCCGATGCCGCCCCCGGTGGTGGTCGCAAGAAGCCGGGCAAGCGCGGTCGCAAGAACTTCGTCGACCAGGATGCCGTGCAGGCGAACATCGAGAAGACGCTCGCCGGCCTCAAGGGTGGCGGCGGGGGGCGCAAGCGCGGCCGTTCGGATGAACCGTCGTATCGCGACATCATCGCGTCTCGCACCGCCGAGGAGAAGGAACGCGAGAAGACCCGGATTCGTGTCAACGAGTTCGTGTCGGTGAGCGAGCTCGCCGACCTGATGAAGATTCCCGCCAACCAGATCGTCGCGTTCGCGTTCAAGGAACTCGGCCTGATGGTGACGGTGAACCAGCGACTCGACTTCGACCAGATCGAGTTGATTGCCTCCGAGTTCGGTTTCGAGGCGATAAAGGAAGCCGAGTACCAGGCCGAAGTGACGGTGGCAGAGGTCGACGCCGAGGAGGACCTGCGGCCGCGTCCGCCGGTGGTGACGATTATGGGTCACGTCGACCACGGCAAGACGTCGCTGCTCGACTACATCCGCAAGGCGAACATCGTAGCCGGTGAGGCCGGTGGTATCACGCAGCACATCGGTGCCTATCACGTGAACCTGCCCGACGGCCGGGCGATGACATTCCTCGACACGCCGGGTCACCAGGCGTTCACCGCAATGCGTGCCCGCGGTGCGCAGGTGACGGACATCGTGGTGCTGGTTGTCGCGGCCGACGACCAGGTGATGCCGCAGACCGTCGAGGCGATCTCGCACGCCAAGAACGCCGGCGTGCCGATGGTGGTGGCGATCAACAAGGTCGACCTGCCCGCGGCGAACGTCCCCAAGGTGAAGCAGGACCTGCTGCAGCACAGCGTTGTGCTGGAGGAGTTCGGCGGTACCGTGCTCTCGGCCGAGATTTCCGCCAAGACCGGACAGGGCGTGCCCGAATTGCTGGAGCAGCTGCTGTTGCAGGCCGAGGTGCTCGAACTGCGCGCCAATCCGGATACCCGGGCGCAGGGCACCGTGCTGGAGGCGACACTCGACCAGGGCAAGGGGCCGCTGGCCACGGTGCTGGTGCAGCGCGGCACGCTCCAGGTGGCCGACAACTTCATCTGCGGCAAGTTCTCGGGTCGCGTGCGGGCGCTGTTCGACGAACGCGGCAAGCAGGTCAAGGCCGCTGGTCCGTCGATCCCGGTGCAGGTGCTCGGCTTCGAGGGTGTGCCGTCCGCGGGAGACATCTTCCACAGCGTCGCCGATGCCGGTGAGGCGCGCGACATCGCGCAGAAGCGCCAGCGGCTCGAGCGCGAGGCGCAGAACCGGCGCTCGGCGCGTGGCGGCACCCTGGAGGACATCTCGCGGGCCCTCAAGGAAGGCGCGATCACCCAGTTGCCGGTGATCCTCAAGGCGGACCAGGGCGGTCCGGCCGAGGCGCTCGCCGATGCACTGGCGCAGCTTGGCACCGACGAGGTGCGGGTGGACATCGTCCTCCGCGGTGTCGGCGCGATCAGCGAGAGCGACGTGCTGCTGGCGAAGGCATCGGGCGCGATAATCCTCGGCTTCCACGTGCGACCCGACGCCAACGCCCGGGCCGCCGCGGAGCGCGAAGGCGTCGATGTGCGCACCTACCGCATCATCTACGAAGCGGTCGAGGACGTGAAGGCGGCACTGGAGGGCCTGCTTCGCCCGGAGGAGAAGGAAGTGGTGCTGGGCGAGGCCGAGGTGCTGGAGCTGTTCAAGGTGAGCAAGGTCGGCACCATTGCCGGCTGCCGGGTGACCAGCGGCATCATCCAGCGCGCCGCCAAGGCGCGGGTCGTCCGCGACGGGGTACCGGTGTTCACCGGTGACTTCGCTTCGCTCAAGCGGTTCAAGGACGACGTGCGGGAGGTGCGCGAGGGACTCGAGTGCGGTATCGCCATCGAGAACTACAACGACCTCAAGGTCGGCGACCGGATCGAGGCGTTCAGGACCGACGAGATCAGGCGCACGCTGTCGGACAGCGCGCAGCCGTCGGAGGGATGATGGCAGGGAAGGGACCGTCTCACCGGCAGGAGCAGGCCGCCGAGCTGATTCGCACCCTGCTGGCGGAGGCGTTGCTCCGCGGCGAGCTGCGGGATCCGCGAGTGGGTATGGTCACGGTGAGTGGCGTGGAGGTGACACGCGATCTCTCGGTGGCCACCGTGCGCGTGGTCCCGCACGGCGACGACGAGGCCGGACGCGAGGCCGCGATCGAGGGGTTGCAGAGCGCGGCCGGCTTCCTGCGCCGCATCGTGGCCAGGGAGATGACCACGCGGACGGTGCCCGAGCTGCGTTTCGTTCGCGATCGCGGGCTCGAGCACGCGCAGCGGATTGACGCATTGCTGGCCGAAGTAAAGCGGGAGGAGGACCCCTCCTGACCGGAGGTTTGCTCATTGACAAGCCGGTCGGCTGGACGTCGCACGATGTCGTTGCAGTGGTGCGCCGCCGACTGGGCGTGCGGAGCGTCGGACACGCCGGCACGCTGGATCCGTTTGCCACCGGATTGCTGGTGGTGCTGACGGGACGGGCCACCCGCCTGGTGCGCTTCGTGGAAGCGACCGCCAAGCACTACGACGCGACGGTGCGCCTGGGCCAGCGGACCGACACCGATGACGCGACCGGTGCCGTGGTGGAGGAGCACACCCCTGCCACCTGGCCCGATCAGGGGGAGATGCTGGCTGCGCTGGCGGACCTGACCGGGAGCAGGATGCAGCGACCACCGGCGTATTCGGCCAAGCACGTGGCTGGAACTCGCAGTCACCACCTGGCTCGGGCCGGGGTGATGGTCGAGTTGCCACCGGTCGAGGTTGCGGTGCACACGCTCGAGTGCGTTGCGTGGCAGCCGCCCGAGTTGCGACTCAAGGCGGTGGTGGGCAAGGGGACGTACCTGCGTGCCCTGGCGCGTGACCTGGGTGAGCGACTCGGCATCCCGGCACATTGCAGCGAGTTGCGCCGCACTGCGGTCGGCCCGTTCGATGTGAGCGAGGCAATTGCGCCGAGTGAAGTGTCACCCGAGGTGCTCCGGTCACCGGCAGCGATGCTGCCGCACCTCGCCCACGTGACGCTCGATGAGGTGGCGGTTCGCGAAGTGTCGTTCGGCAGGGTGGTGCCGCGCGATGGTGATCGGAGCGGGCCGGTGGCGTTGCTCGGCGAGGACGGCAGACTGGTCGCGGTTGCGGAGGAGTCCGCGGCGGGATGGCAGCCCGTCGTCGTGCTGGAGCCGGCCGATTGAACCCGCTCGCGCTGGGTGCAGCGGGAAGCGTGGTCACGGTGGGCACGTTCGACGGTGTGCATCGAGGTCATCGCGCAGTGCTGGCGGAGATCACCAGGCGGGCCCGGGTATCGGGTCGCCAGAGCGTGCTGGCTTGCTTCGAGCCGCATCCGCTCGCGGTGGTGAATCCCGCTGCGGCCCCCGCGCGACTGACCACAGCCGCCGAGCGACTCGAGGCGCTGGCGTGCTGCGAACTCGACCGGGTGCTGGTGCTCGGCTTCGACGCCGCGATGGCCGCCCTCGAACCGGAGCAGTTCGTCGAGCAGGTGTTGCTCGACGCCGCCGGGATGCGTGAACTGGTGATCGGGCACGACCACCGCTTCGGCCGCGGTCGTCGCGGCAACGTGGCGTTGCTCGAGCAGATGGGACGGAGCCACGGTTTCAGCGTGGATGTCGTGCCGGTGGTGAGCGCAGGTGAGGATGTCGTGTCGAGCACCGCGATCCGGCGGGCAGTTGCCGGTGGTGACCTCGACACCGCTGCACGAATGCTGGGACGGCGGTACGCAGTGTCCGCGCTGGTGGAACAGGGAGAGCGGCGCGGCAGGACAATCGGTTTCCCGACGCTCAATCTGGGAATCCCGGAGGACAAGTTGATGCCGCCCGACGGGGTGTGGGCGGTGAGGGTGGAGACACCGGCCGGGCAGTTCGGCGGGATGATGAATCAGGGCCACCGGCCGACGTTTGACGATGGTAGACGGCTGCTGGAAGTCCACTTGTTCGATTTCTCGGGCGATCTGTACGCCCGACAGGTCCGGATCGAGTGGGTGGCACCGCTTCGCCCTATCAGGCGATTCGCGGGCCTGGCAGCCCTGCAGCAGCAGTTGGAGCAGGATGGCAAACGCGCGCGTGCCGCACTGGCCGCCGCCACCACGGACCTTGACGCGCCATCGGCGCCCGAGTGACGATGTTCGAATCGATTCGCAACCGCCTGATCCTCATCGCCATTGTCGTGGCGACCTCCGTGTTCTACCTCTTCCCGCGCGAAATAACGGTTCGCGAGCAGGGACCCGACGGAGCGATGCGTGACACGGTGATCACCCGAATGCCGCTCAAGCTGGGCCTCGACCTGCAGGGCGGAATGCACCTCAAGCTCGAGCTCGACGAGACCAACCGCGTCTCGGACAACAAGTCGCGCGACATCGACCTGGCGCGCACGGTGCTGATGAAGCGCATCGACGAATTCGGCGTGACGGAACCGGTGATCCAGAAGCTGGGCGAAGACCGGATCGTCGTGGAACTGGCCGGCATCACCGACCCGGGCCGCGCCGAGGCGATCGTCAACCGCACCGCCAAGCTCGAGTTCGTGATCACCGATATGACCAACGCGCTGGCGGCCGCGCTGCCCTCTATGGATCGGGTGCTCCAGCAGCTCGGTGTCTCGGCCGAAACCGATGCTCCCGCGTCGACGGTGAGCCGGGTGGAGGAGCTGCTCACGGGCACCAGCGGCGACAGCGCCGCAGCGGATTCTGCCGCTGCACCGGCCGGCGACACGGCGACAGCAACCGCGGTGACTCCGACCACCGGGCCGGTGCTGCAGGCGCTGATCCAGCCCGGCATCAGCGGCGTGCCCGGTGAGTATATGGTGAGCGAGACCGCATTCGTGCGGGTCGACTCGATGCTCCGGATTCCGGAAGTTGCCCGACTGGTGCCGCGCAACGTCGTGCTCCGCTGGGCGCGCACCCCCGAGGTCATCGGCGCCGAGACCGTACGCTTCCTGTATGCGCTGGAATCGGAGCCGATCATCACCGGTGACCGGCTCGAGAGCGCCCAGGCGCAGATCGACCAGATGACGAATCAGCCGGTGGTGACCTTCCAGCTCGACCGTGCCGGTGCCCGTCGCTTCGGTGCCCAGACCGGCCAGCACGTCGGCGACTATATGGCAATCGTGCTCGACGACTTCGTGCAGGGTCGTCCGCCGATCATCAACAGCCGGATCGACCGGTCCGGGCAGATCGAGCTCAGCGGTCGCACCATCCAGGAGGCGCAGGACCTTGCCCTGGTCCTCAATGCAGGCGCGCTGCCGTTCGCGCTCAAGATCGTCGATCGCAAGGAAATCGGTCCGTCGCTGGGCGAGGACTCGATTCGCGGCGGCATCATCGCCGGCCTGGTGGGTATGGCGCTGGTGATCATCATTATGGTCTGGTACTACCGGTTCGCCGGGGTGCTCGCGATCATCGCACTCTCACTTTACGTGCTGTTCACCCTGGCGTCACTGTCGGCGATAGGAGCCACGCTCACGCTGCCCGGCCTGGCGGGCCTGGTGCTGTCGATCGGAATGGCGGTCGACGCCAACGTGCTGATCTTCGAGCGGATACGAGAGGAGCTCCAGGCTGGCAAATCGGTGCGATTGTCGATGATGGAGGGATTCAAGAACGCGATGAGCGCGATCATCGACTCCAACGTGACGATGGTGCTCACGGCGCTGTTCCTGTTCCAGTTCGGGACCGGGCCGGTTCGCGGCTTCGCCGTGACCCTGATCCTGGGCGTGATCGCGTCGATGTTCAGCGCGATCTTCATCACCAAGACGCTGTTCCTGATCTGGCTGTCGCGTCGCGATCCTTCGTCCACCACACTGAGCATCTGAGCGACCAATGGCACGCGAAATGACCCGCATTTTCGCCAACGCGAACTACGACTTCCTGTCCTACCGGAAGCAGGCGTTCATCGTCACCGGCATCCTGCTCGCGATCGGGCTGGTGGCGATCCTGTCACGCGGCTTCAACGAGTCGATCGAGTTCGTCGGTGGCACGATGGTCCAGATCGACACCCGGGGCCAGCAGCTCGACGCCGCCACGCTCCGCTCCGGCCTGGCCGAAGCCGGGATGAACGACGCCGAGATCGTGCCCTACGGCAATTCGGAATACGTGATCAGGGCCCGCACGGCGGCGATCGGCACCGACGTCGATGACACCCAGGAGACCACCGACCGGATCTCGGCCGTGGTCGACGGCATCCTCGGGCAGGGCACCTGGGACGTGGTGTATCGCGAGGCGGTATCGGCCAAGGTGGGCAGCGAACTGCGCGTGCAGGCGCTGTTCGCCGTGATGCTCTCGTTCCTGGCCGTGCTGGCCTACCTGGCCTACCGGTTCGAATGGCGCTTCGGAGTGGCGGCAGTGCTCGCCACTGCGCACGACATCCTGCTCACGGTGTGCTTCATTGCGGTGATGAAACTCGAGGTGGGCCTGGTCATCGTGGCCGCGGTGCTGTCTACAGTGGGCTTTTCGCTGAATGACACCATCGTCATCTTCGACCGGATCCGTGAAGACCTGCTCAAGCACAAGCGTGAATCGCTTTCGTGGATCATCAACAAGGCCGTCAACGAGACCTTGCCGCGAACCATTATGACCAACATCACCGGTCTGGCGACGATCATTCCGATCGCAATCTTCGGCGGCGACGTGATCGGCCCGTTCGCGATCGTGATGGGCTTCGGCGTGTTCATCGGAACCTTCTCGTCGATCTACATCGCCGGACCGGCCCTGTTGATGATCGAGGAGCGCTGGCCCGGCATCCGCGGCGAAACCAAGGGAACCACAGCCACGCGCAAGCCGGCCCGGAGCGGCTCGGCCACGGCCTGAACCGATGTGGGTCGACACGCACTGCCACCTCGGCGATCCGGCGTTCGCGCCGGATCGCGACCTGGTGGTGGAGCGGATGCACGCCGCGGCTGTCGGTAGGGCGCTGGTGATCGAAAGCGATCTCGACCGGCTGGACGACACCGCCGCGTGGGTCGCAACTCACCCGTCGCTTTCCCTTGCCACCGGCTGCCACCCCCACGATGCCGCGCGCTGGGACGACGCGCTTGCCGCCCGGCTCAGGGAACTCTGGCAGGGGAACGCCATCTCGGGCGCCGGCGAGATGGGCCTCGACTACCACTACGATCATTCGCCGCGCCAAGTCCAGCGCGAGGTGTTTGCCCGGCAGCTTTCGCTGGCCGTCGAGTGCAACCTGCCCGCGATAATTCACGCTCGCGAGGCCGACGACGACGTCGTCGCCATCCTTCGCAACGAGCCGCGGGCCACTGTGGTGCTGCATTCCTTTTCGAGTGGCCTTGCCCTGCGTCGCGCCGGACTCGCGGAGGGCTGGTACTTCTCGTTCAGCGGGATGATCACGTTCCGCAACTGGGAAGACGTGGCCAGTGTGCGTGATGTGGCGGCCGAGCGGCTGCTGGTGGAGACCGATTCGCCGTACCTGGCACCGGTGCCGAATCGCGGCAAGCGCAACGAACCGGCCAATGTCGCGATCGTGGGAAGGCGGCTGGCCGAGTGGCGGCTGGTCGATCCCGAGGAGATGGCGGCGCTCACCACCGCCAATGCCGCTCGCGTGTTCGGCGACTGGTAGCCCGCACGGCCGCTGGCCGGGTTAGCTTTCGCCTCACACAGGGCTGTTGTTCCCCGCACATCGTCCCACTTCGGAGTCGTCGTGAACACCATCGCAACTGCTGCCGCACCCAAGGCAATCGGACCGTACTCGCAGGCCGTGAGCGCCGGCGGATTCCTGTTCACCGCCGGTCAGATCGCCCTCGATCCCGATTCGATGGAAATCGTCGAGGGCGGCATCGCCGAGCAGACCGAGCGGGTCTTTGCCAATCTCGCCGCAGTACTGGAGGCCGCCGGGCTTGACTTCTCCAACGTGGTCAAGACCACGGTATTCCTGCGCGATATGGCCGACTTTGCCCCGATGAACGAGATCTACGCCCGGCATATGGGCGAGCATCGTCCGGCCCGCTCGACCGTGGCGGTTGCCGGACTGCCCAAGGACGTTCGGGTCGAGGTCGAACTGGTCGCCTTCCAGGGCCGGGGCTGAGGGACGCTCCGCCGCCTGCTTGACCGGCTGCCCCGGCCGACCCGACGGCTGGTCTATGCGCCGGGCCGGATCGCCCGCGGCGCGTGGGACGATTTCGTCGAGTGGTTTGCCGGGCTCGACATCTCCGAGAACGCCATCCTGCTGGCGTTCGCCGTGGTCGTCGGCCTGGCCGGCGCCTTCGGCGTGGTGCTGTTCTACAAGCTGATCGACCTCGCGTATCTGGTCTTCTTCGCCTGGCCGGCACAGTGGCTGCCGGCACGGAGTCCGTGGGTCACCCGTCCGTTGATCACCGGCGTGGCACTCTTCGCGGCGTGGTGGACGATGCACCGGCTGGCCCCGGGCGAGGATGGCCTGACGGTCGCCGACGTACAGCGGCGGGTGGTGCGGCTGGGCGGGAAGATTCCGACCCGGCCGGCGCTGGTGCGGACACTGGCCTCGGCAATAACGCTGGGCGGCGGTGGTTCGGTCGGTTCAGAGGGCCCGGTCGCGGTACTCGGTGCGGCCTCCGGCTCGGCCCTGGGCCGGGCATTCAGGTTTGCCGCAGGCCGCACAACGCTGCTGGTGGCGGCCGGTACCGCAGCAGCGATCTCCGCTGCATTCAACGCCCCACTGGCAGGGGCGTTCTTCGCGCTTGAGGAGATCCTTGTCGGCCTCAACGTTGCCGCATTCCCGGTGGTGGTCGTCGCCAGCGTGGTTGCGGCAGTGGTGTCACGCGCGGTGTTCGGCAATCACCCCGCTTTCCCCATTCCAGAGGAGTACTCCTACCGTCACGTGGGTGAAGTGGCGCTCAGCTACCCGTTGCTGGGGGTTGCCATCGGGGTGATGGCCGCACTCTTCATCAGGACGATGCGTCGGGCATCCCGGAGCAGCATATCACCGACAACCGCACTGGGCGGCGGCGCGCTGGTCGGCCTGATGGTCGCGGCATCAGGTTCGCTGCTGGTGGGGCGTGGCCATCTGGCAATTCCGATCGACGTTTTCGGAACGATGGCCTGGTGGTCGCTGGCATTGTTGGCGATAGGCAAGATCGTCGCGACGTCCATTTCGCTCGGCTGGGGCGGCAGCGGTGGCGTTTTCACGCCGGCGCTCTACATCGGCGCGGCGAGCGGGGGTGCCTTCGGCGCGGCGCTGCTGGTGCTGTTCCCGAATGCGGGAATCGAGCCCGCCGCATACGGAATCGTGGGAATGGGAGCGATGGTCGCCGCGGCAACCGGAGCGCCGATCACCGGCATCCTGATGGTGTTCGAGATGACAGACGATTACGCGATAATGCTGCCGCTGATGATGGCGACTGCGATCGCAGTGGTGATCGCGCGTCGACTGGAACCCGATGACCTGTACCGTGGCTGGTTGCGGCGCCGTGGTGTGCACCTCGAACACGGCATCGATCGTGACCTGCTCGGCGGCCTCACGGTGGCGGACGCACTCAACCGCGACATCCGGGTGATTCCCGCCTCGGAGCAGGTCACCGGCCTGACCAGGCGACTCGCCTTCTCCGACCAGACGGTGTTCCCGGTGGTCGACGAGCAGCGGCGCCTGATCGGCGTGCTGACCCACCACGAACTCGCCGCGCTGCACGCCGACACCGATGGCGACGGCTCGCGCACGGCCCGCGACCTGGCTCGCACCACCGAGGCGGTCACCCTGGAAATTTCACTCTACGAGGTGGCCCGTCGGCTCGGCACCCTCGGCCTGCAGGCCCTGCCGGTGGTGGATGCCGCCAGTGGCCGGGTGCTGGGAACGATCGGCCACTCCGCCATCACCGCCCGGTACGCCCGGGAGATGGCCAGGCACGTGGGCAGCGACTTGGGGAATGCCTCGCCCCGGGCGACCTTTAGGCAATGATCCGCCGGCCTGCTGTTCTCGTTGCGCTGGTCCTGGGCTCGCTGCCGGTGGTGGCCGCGGGGCAGACGCCCGCGCCGCCCATCACCACCATTCCTGCACCCGACGCCACACGAGCCTCGCCGCTCAACTATTTCGCCCGGTCGCTGCTGCTGCCGGGCTGGGGACAGGCGTCGCTGGACCGCAAGCTGACCGGCGCGATCTTCGTGGCCTTCGAGGGCATCGCACTGGGTATGGCACTCAAGGCACACGCCGAGCTTTCTCACCTGGAACGGACCGGCTCGGAACGGGCCGAGGAAAAGCGCCAGGAACGACAGGACTGGCTGGTCCTGGTCGGTTTCAACCATCTGCTGAGCGGACTCGAGGCCTTCGTGTCCGCCAACCTGTTCGACTTTCCGGGCGACCTGCGGGCCCGTGCATTGCCAGGTGGCCGGACCGGCCTGGGCGTCTCGCTGCCGGTTCCTCGATGAACGACGGGCCGGTCGGCATCTTCGACAGCGGCATCGGTGGCCTCACCGTAGTCAACGCGATCCACTCGGTGCTGCCGAGCGAACCGACACTATACCTCGGTGACACCGCGCGGGTGCCATATGGTCCCAAGTCGCCGGCGACAGTCCGTCGCTACAGCCACGAGATTCTCGACTGGATGCTCGGTCGCGGTGTCAAGGCGATTGTAGTCGCGTGCAATACCGCCACCGCCCACGCCCTGGAAAGCCTGCGTGCGGTCGCCCCGGTGCCTCTGGTGGGCGTGATCGATCCGGGTGCGCGCGCAGCACTTGCAGCGACGCGCACCGGTCGCGTCGGCGTGATCGGCACGAACGGAACGATCGGCTCGGGCGCCTACCGTCGTGCGCTGCTCTCGCTCGAGGAGAGCGTACTGGTCACCGAACAACCGTGCCCGCTGTTTGTGCCGTTGGTGGAAGAGGGTTGGTTGGACCACGCCGCGACCCGACAGATCGCCGCCGAGTATCTGGCGCCGCTGCTGGCGGCCAGGGTCGATACGCTGGTGCTCGGATGCACCCACTACCCGCTCCTCAAGCCGCTCCTGGCCGAACTGCTGGGCGACAGCGTGACCCTGATCGACTCCGGCGAGGAAACCGCGCGCGACATCGCCACCACGCTCGAGGCGCGCGATCTGCTTGCAAGCCGGACCGACACACCGGAGCGGCGGTGGGCGGCCACCGATGACGTGGCCCATTTCCTGGCGGCGGGCAGCAGGTTTCTCGATGAAGGAATCACGACTGTGGAGCTGGTGGAACTCACCGGATCCGCCGTGGGGCGCTGATCAGTGGTGCTGGTGCAGCGTGGCGCCGGAGTCGTCGAGGATCGCGTAGCGATGACCATCGAGCCAGGCACCGGGATTGAGGTACCACCTGCCCGGTTCCACCTCCACCGCGGCCTCGCGATGGGTGTGCCCCATAACGAGTGCCGTGGTCGACGGGTCGTCGCGGAGGGCGGCTTCGGCCCAGCGACGCTGACGTTCGGCGGCCAGCGTCACCACTTCGGGATGGGTCTCGCCATAGTCGAGGTTGTGGCCGAGCCGGTCGGCGATCCAGAAACCGCGATCGGGATGCAGGTTGCGAAAGATGCCGATCAGCAGCGGCGACGAAGTGGCATTGTGCATCCACGCCGCCCCCGGTCGTTCCTCGTGCAGGCCGTCGCCGTGGATTGCCAGCACGCTGTGGCCACCCGACTGCAGCCGCAATCGATGCGGCTCGAAGTTGATGCCGGCATCTTCCTGCCAGAACGTGCCACCCCAGCGATCGTGGTTGCCGCCGATCATCGCCACCGGAATCCGGCGCGCCAGGTTGGTGAGGGCCGCGGTTACCCGGAAGTTGCGTCGCGGGATCAGGCGGTGATAACTGAACCAGAAGTCGAAGATGTCACCGGCGAGCAACAGGGTGTCGCCGGGCTGCGGGATCGTGTCCAGGAAGTCGAGCAGGGCTGCTTCATCGGCCGCGGGAGCGGCGCCCAGGTGGGCATCGGCCACGACCAGCAGGCGGGGAGAATTCACGGCGCGAAAGGTGGACCAGAATGAGCACGGAAGCAACCGAGCCCGGCAGGACACCGCCGATCGGGGTCACCCGTCATCGGGTGAACTACTCCGAGATCGACCAGATGGGGGTGGTGTACCACTCGCGCTATCTGGTATGGCTCGACGTGGCCAGAACCGAACTGCTGCGCGACACCGGCGTGAGTTACCGGGAACTGGAGGAGATGGGGCTGTATCTTGTGGTGTCGGAGGCGAACCTCCGATACCGGCAACCTGCGCGCTACGATGACCGGATCCGGGTCCGGACCTGGGTGCGCGAACTGGCCTCCCGCAAGATCATCTTCGGCTATGCCGTGGAGAACGAGGTCACCAACCAACTGCTGGTTACCGCCACCACGGCGCTGCTTGTGCTGGACCACGGCTTTTCGCTGTCGCGGCTTCCGGAGCAGGTCGCCGACAGGCTCACTTCGATCCCCGATCCGGTGCGGCTCTGATGCGATTCACATTCCTGACAATGTTGCTGCTGGCTGGCACCACGTCTCTGGCGGCCCAGGATCCGGCGCTGGTGGAGGCGATTGCACCGATCCTGCAGGCCGAGGACCGAAGGGTACTCGAAGTGGCAACTTTCGCCCAGGCGCTCGAGCACCCCGATCTCACGGTCAGGCGCACCGCCGTGGTGGCGCTGGGCCGGATTGGTGATCCCGACGGACTCACCCTGCTGGCGCCGCGACTGCTCGACCGTGAGCGGGAAGTGGTAGCCGACGTGTTCTTCGCGATGGGCCTGATCGACGACGAGCGTGCCGTGCCGATGATCGTCGACCGGCTGAGGAACAGCGATTCGCTGGCAAACACGGCGCTGATCGAGGCCACATCGGCGCTGGCAAGGATCGGCGGTGCCGCTGCCGCAGCGGTGTTGCGCGACGTGATCAACGGCAGTGGCGACCTGGTCGAGTCGCGCCGCAGCGTGATGCGCGGTACTGCCATCCTCGAGTCCTGGCGGCTTGGGGCGGCCGCCCCGGTGAGTGCGATCGTGCCGTTCGCCCGGGACACGTCGGTGAGCACTCGCTGGTATGCCTTCTACGCGCTGAGCAGGCTCGGCAACCCGCAGATCGCAGAATACGCGCTGGAGGCGGCGCGCGAGCAATCGCCATTGCTTCGTGAAGCGGCAGCACGCGCGCTGTCGCGACGGATTGTCGACAGCGCGGGGATGTCGCACCAGACCGCCACTTCTGCCTTGCTCCGGATGCTCGGCGACGAATCTCGCGGCGTGCGGATCACGGCGCTCGGTTCGCTGGCCGGGTACGCCGATTCCTCCTTGTCGGTCGAGGTGATCGGGCGGTTGTCGGACAGTGATCGCAACGTACGTGTTGCCGCGGCCAACGCACTCGGTGCCCTGGGTGGCAGCGCTGCTGCCACCGCGCTGGCGGCACGAATTGCCGATGGTGGCGAGGAGTGGGGAGTCCGTCAGGCGGCCCTGCTGGCGCTGGCGCGAGTGGACCCGGTGCGGTACGCCACTGCCGCTGCGCCGTGGGCAGCGTCCGCAGACTTTCTCGAACGTCTCACCGTGGTGCGCGGCTGGGCAAGCGTGCCGGGCGGAGATGCCGCGCGCTACGCACCATTCCTTCGCGACCGCGACGAGCGGGTGCGCGAAGCAGTGTTGCCATCCTGGCGCGCAAGTGTGCGTGGCCCAAGCGAAGCTCTCCGCCAGGCGGCCAACCAGGCCTGGCAGTCGGGCGAATCCGGAATGCGCGTCGGTGCGATCCCGGTTCTGGCCGACAGCGCCACCGATGAGGCGATCGACCTGCTGACCACCGCCTGGCGGAGTTCCGACACCGAACTGCGGCACGCAGCACTCAGCAGCCTGGTGCGGCTCTCGCGCGGTGAGCGGTCCTTCCTGACCAGACTCACCACACCCACCCGTCGCGCCTGGCTGGTGCGCCCGGACGATCCCGTGCTGCGGGGCATCGCAGCGCGGGGGTTCCCGTCGTTGGCCGCACGGTGGGGTGGCGTGAGCCCGATCGAAACCGGGTACACCCTGCAGGACTACCGTGAGTTCGCTGCCAGGTTCGTGCTGGCAACCGAGAACCCGCGGGTCGAGATCGATGTCGACTCGCGAGGTCGGATAGAACTCGAACTGTTGCCGCGTCAGGCGCCACTGACGGTCGCAAACTTCCTGCGACTGGTCGACCGGCGCTACTTCGACAACACCCGCTGGCACCGGGTGGTGCCCAACTTCGTGATCCAGGACGGTGACCCCACCGAGACCGGTTCAGGTGGGCCCGGCTGGTCGATTCGCGACGAGATCAACCGGCTGCGCTACGACGAGATGGTGGTCGGGATGGCGCTCTCCGGACCCGACACAGGCGGCTCGCAGTGGTTCATCAACCTCTCGCCGCAACCGCATCTTAACGGCGGCTACACCATCTTCGGCCGCGTCTCGGGCGGCCACAATGTTGCCGCCCGGGTGCTCCAGGGCGACCGGATCCGCTCGATCACCCGAGGGGGAACGCCTTGAGCGGATCGCACCGGCAGGGCAGTTTCCACCCGATGCGCATTCCCTGTTTCCTGGCTGCCGCTGTGCTGGTCACGGCTGGCTGCGGCACCAACCAGCTACCTGGTCCCCCGATGCCGATCGCGCTGGCACCGGTGTCGGCCGAGCAAGTGGGGCGCTGGGTGGCCGAATCGGCCCGGCCGGAGGGGCAGATGGTCCGGATCCGCTGGAGCTTCCTCGAAGAGGGTGCCACGGCGAAGGGTCGCGGTACGGCCTGGCTGATCCCGCCCGATTCGCTGCGGTTCGACTTCCGGGGTCCGCTCGGCAGCGGCGCCGGAGCTGCGGTGGTGGTCGGCGACCGGGAACTCTGGGCCGAACCCGAGGAGGAGTTCCGCAAGCTGGTGCCCGAGTTCTCGCTGCTCTGGGGTATGCTGGGCCGGGCCCGGCCGCCGCAGCCAGGGGCCGAACTGACGGGTCTGGACGACGGTCGGCTGGCGGCTTGGCGCAGCGTGGTCGGCACTGACACCGTAGACTATGTCTGGGTCCGCTCCCCGGTTCAGGAACTGGTGACGGACGTGAAGGGTGCCAACGGCAGGGTGGCCAGGGTTCACACTCGCTACGACAGTGACGGGCTGCTGCTGTCGGCGCGAATGGACGTCCCCTCGGGGCCGTCCCGACTCGAGATCGAGTTCTACGGCCACCGTCAGGTGGCAGGTATCGCCGATTCACTCTGGCAGCGACCGTCCGATGCGCGCTAGTATCTGGTTCGCCTGTGCCGCAGTGCTGCTGAGCGGCTGCCTGTACGGATTCGCGGGTGGCGGCCTGCCCACCGAACTCAAGACCGTTGCGGTGTTGCCATTCGAGAATCGCACCTCCGATCCGACCTTGGCGCAGGAAGCCAACCGTCGCGTACGCGAGACGGTGGAGCAGCGACTCGGTCTGCGGGGTGCCGCCGAGGAGCAGGCAGACGTAGTGGTGCGTGGCACCGTGTTGCGTTACGAACCGGACCAGCCGGTGGCCTACCGGGGCACCGGGGCAGGGGCCACGCCCGGGCGCGCCGATGCGGTCGAGGTCAACAAGCGCCTGCTGCAGATTTCGCTCGAGATCGAGATGATCGACAAGCGAACCGGCAAGAATCTCCTTCGCACCAGCACATTTGCAGCGGATGCGCAGTACGATCCGGGCCGCGAGTCCGTCGGACGTCGTGACGCCCTGGACCTGTTGCTGAACCGTCTCGTTCAGGAAGCCCAATCAGAATGGTGATGCTCCTCCGCAATCGCCGAGGTGGCAGCCGGCTCGGCTGCCTCGTACCGATGCTGTTGCTCGGCATCTTCGCCTACGCCGCGGTGTTGTTCGGTCGGCCGTGGTTCGCGTACCGGCAGTACCAGGATGAAATGATCGCGGTCGTCAATATGAATCAGGTGACCTCGGACTCCGCGATGCTGGTCCGGATCCTTGCCCGAGCCGATTCGCTCGGCTTGCCGCCTGCGGCCAAGAGGGTCCAGTTCCGGCGACTCAGCGATCCGCCGCGCCTCGAAGTGCGTGCCGAGTACAAGTACACCGTCAAGGTTCCGTTCGTGGGGGAGAAGGTCCTGACCTTCAGGCCGAGCGCGGTCGAGGAGTTCTGATCGACACCGCAGCGAAGGTCCGCTCGCTGGCCGACGCAGCCGCCTGGCGGGCGTCGCAGGATGGCTCGGTGGTGTTCACCAACGGAGTTTTCGACCTGGTGCACCCCGGTCACGTTGCGGTACTGGAGGCCGCCCGGTCCGAGGGGGACGCCCTGATCGTTGCGGTCAACAGCGACGCCTCGGCACGATCACTGGCCAAGGGACAAGGCAGGCCGGTCGCGGATCAGGAGTCGCGCGCCCGCGTGTTGGCGGCATTCGCTGCGGTCGACTGCGTGGTCATTTTCGACGAACCGACACCTGCCCGGGTGATCGGCGAACTGCTGCCCGACGTGCTGGTCAAGGGTGGCGACTACGATCCGGTGAACGTGGTCGGAGGCGACACCGTGCGTGCGCGCGGTGGACGTGTCGTAATCGTGCCGCTGGTGAGCGGTCAATCAAGTACCCGACTGGTGGAGCGTATGCGTGGCCCGTCCTGACAACCGCGACTTCGATCAATTGCGCCCGACCGTACTTGAGCGTGGCGCCAACCCGTACGCCGAGGGCTCCTGCCTGATCCGGAGCGGTGGTACCCTGGTGCACTGTACAGCGTCGGTGGAAGCCGGCGTGCCGGGCTTTCGCAAGGGAACGGGAAACGGTTGGGTGACGGCAGAGTATGCGATGCTGCCGCGGGCAACCTCGGAGCGCACCAACCGTGAGCGGAACGGTGCCGGGGGGCGCACGCTCGAGATCCAGAGACTGATCGGCCGATCATTGCGGGCTGCTATGGGCACCTTCGAATTCGGCGAGTACACCATCAAGGTCGATTGCGATGTGCTGGTGGCAGACGGTGGCACCCGGTGTGCCTCGATCACCGGCGGTTGCATTGCGCTGCACGATGCCTGCGCCTGGCTGGCAGGCCGTACCGATCAGGCCTCGCCATTCGGCCGGCTGGTGGCTGCCATCTCGGTTGGCAAGCTCGGCGGCAATCAACTGCTCGACCTCGCGTACGTCGAAGACCGCGATGCCGAGGTTGACTCCAACGTGGTGATGCTTGAACCGGATGCATTCGTCGAGGTGCAGGGTACTGGTGAGCACGGCACCTTTGATCGGCACGAGCTGGACGGCCTGCTGGATCTGGCCAGGAGCGGCCTGGACCAGTTGTTCGCATTGCAGCGTGTCGCACTCGATCGGTGAGCCGTCTGCTGGTGGCCACGCGCAGCCGGGGCAAGCAGGCCGAGTTCCGGGATCTGCTGGCACCGCTGGGACGAGAGATCGTCTACCCGGATGAGGTCGGAATTGCCGAGTCGCCCGAGGAGGACCTGGTGGAAAGCCACGAGACCTTCGTGGCGAATGCCCGAGCCAAGGCGGAGTGGTTCGCAGCCCGGAGCGGACTCGACACGTTGGCCGATGACTCCGGCCTGGAGGTGGAAGCGCTGGGCGGCGCTCCCGGGGTTCACAGCAAGCGCTTTGCTGGCCTGACCGGTGCGGATCACGAGGTGGCGGCGGCGAACAACGCCGAGCTGCTGCGATTGCTGGCTGGGCTGCCCCCGGCGGCTCGGGTGGCGCAGTACCGCTGCGTTCTCGTCTACCGGCCGGCGCAACCGGGTCGCGAGCTGGTGGTCGAGGGCGTCACCACCGGCCGGATCCTGACCGCCCCCCGGGGAGACGGCGGATTCGGCTACGATCCGCTGTTCTGGAGTGATGATCTCGGTGAATCGCTGGGGCTGGCAGATCGCGAGACGAAGGCCGCCATCTCGCACCGGGGCCGCGCGGTGGCTGCATTGGTACGGCTGCTCACCTGCTAGATTGTTCGCCTGACGGGGCGTAGCGCAGTCCGGTAGCGCGTCCGCTTTGGGAGCGGAAGGTCCCGGGTTCGAATCCCGGCGCCCCGATTGGCCCGGTTCTCTGCCGGGCCACAGCACCTTCCCAACCGCCATCGATCGAGGAGCAGCCAATGTCGATGATGAAGGAGTTCAAGGAATTCGCCCTCAAGGGCAACGTGATGGACCTCGCAGTCGGTGTGATCATCGGCGCGGCGTTCGGCAAGATCGTCACTTCCGCAGTCGACGACCTGATTATGCCGGTCGTTGGCCGTCTTACCGGCGGGATGGACTTCTCGAACTTCTACCTGCCGCTGGCCGAGGTCCCGGCCGGTATCGAACCCACGCTCGCCGCAGTGCGCGAGGCCGGCGTTCCGGTGGTGGCGTGGGGAAATTTCGCCACCGTGTTCCTCAATTTCCTGATAATGGCCTTCGTGATCTTCCAGATGGTCAAGGTGATGAACCGCCTCAAGCGGCAGGAAGAGGCGGCGGCGCCGGCTGCACCGGCCGAGGAAGTCGTCCTGCTCCGCGAGATTCGGGACGCAGTCAGCAAGTGACTTGTCGGGGAGCGGCGCTGGGCGCGTCGCTCTCGCCTGCCGAGTCACTGCGATCAGTAACGCCCCCGTAGCTCAACTGGATAGAGCAGAAGACTTCTAATCTTCAGGTTTCAGGTTCGAGTCCTGACGGGGGCATCTCCAACTCGCGAGTCTAGATGTCAAATCCGGACGTGGTGTCACCCAAGTCGCGCCTGGCCACGCAATTGCTGGCTTTCTTCCTCGGCATTTTCGGGGCGCACCGCTTTTATGTGGGCAAGATCCAGACTGGCCTGCTGATGCTGCTCACCCTGGGCGGTCTCGGCGTCTGGTGGCTCTGGGACAACATCGTGATCATCGGCGGCGGATTCAGGGACGCCGAGGGCCTGCTGGTGCACGATTGGGAACCCGATCCCGAACGGCTGTCCGCGCCCGGCAACGCCGCGGCAATTTTCGAGGAGCTCGACCTGCTTCGCAGCGAGGTGGCCGAGTTGCACGAGCGAGTCGATTTCGCGGAGCGATTGCTGGCTGACCCGAAGCGGGGCGAGCCCCCCACTTTGTGAGCCCAGAGACAACTGCCAGACCGGGTGCACTCCGCCAACTGCTGACCCTCGCGCTGCCGATCATCGTCGTCAATCTCGGGATGTCGGCGATGGGTGCCGTGGACACGCTGATGATCGGCCGTGTCTCCGCCGAAGCCCTGGCATCAGTGGCGCTGGGCAATGTCTACTACTTCTCCATCGCGATGCTTGGCATCGGCGTGACTCTGGCGCTCGACCCGATCGTGTCGCAGGCGATCGGTGCCGATGATCCGGAGGGTGTCGCGCTGGGAGTCCAGCGCGGAGTCGTGGTGGCGGTGCTTGTCTCGATTCCCCTGGCGCTGGCACTGCTGGTGGCCGAACCGGTGGTGCGCTTCCTGCGCCAGCCCGACGAACTGCTAGAGGGCATCCGTGTCTACACCCTGATCCTCGTGCCCAGCGTGCTGCCGTTCCTGCTGTTCAGCGTGGGTCGGCAAACCCTCCAGGCGATGCATCGGGTCGCTCCGGTGGTAATCGTGATCATCGCCGCCAATCTGCTCAACGTGGCGCTCAATCAGTGGCTGATCTTCGGCGGCCTGGGTGTCGCCCCGATGGGTATCGCCGGCTCCGCGTGGGCCACCACCATTTCTCGCTGGGTGATGGTGATCGCCCTGCTGACGATTGCCCGTCGCGAGCTGGTGCCGCTGTTGCGACCGTTTCACCGCGAGTCGCTGCGCTGGCCGGCGCTCGCACGGATGCTTCGCCTGGGCATCCCGATCGGACTGCAACTGGAAATCGAGATGGTCACCTTCGGTGCGGTTGCGATGCTGATGGGATCCTTCGGCACGCTGCAGATCGCCAGCCACCAGGTGGCGCTCAACCTGGCGTCGCTGACGTTTATGGTGCCGATGGGGGTGGGGATGGGGGCCGCCGCGCTGGTTGGCAGGGCAGTGGGCCGCGGTGATGCGCACGCTGCGCGCGCCGCCGCGCTTGCGGCACTGAGCGTCGGCGCCGGATTTATGGCGTGCACCGCGCTGATGTTCCTGTCGGTGCCGCGCCTGCTCGCGTCACTCTACACCAACGACGCAGACGTTATCGCCTTCGCCGCGCTGCTGCTGCCGCTGGCAGGAATCTTCCAGGTGTTCGACGGCTTGCAGGTGGTGTCTGCCGGAATCCTTCGCGGACTCGGCGACACTCGTGCCCCGATGCTGATCAACCTGGTCGGGTTCCTGGTGATCGGACTGGGGATGTCCACCTTTCTCGCCTACCGAACGCCGCTGGGGGCGGTGGGGCTGTGGTGGGGATTGGTGCTTGGACTCGCGGCGGTCGCCGTGATCCTGCTGCTGCGCGTCAGGGTGTTGCTCGGGCGACCGCTGGTGCGGGTCTGAGGCGGCTCCGGGTCATTCCCCCACCGGTCGCGGCGAGGCAGCGTACAACTCTGCCGCCCGATCGCGACTCTCCGCGTCGCCGAAGATCTTCTCGCCGTCGAAGCGGCCATTCTCGATGAACACTTCCGACGTGAGCCTGCCGGCGGCGACACTGCCGGCCAGATGCACGCCCGCGATGTTTGTCTCCAGCGTTTCCCGATCGAGCAGCCCCCGGCCGGTAGCCGGCTCCAGTGCGATGCCGATCCGTTCCAGCAACTCGAAGTCGGGGTGATAGCCGGTGAGCAGGTATACCCGGTCCGCCGGGAGTTGTTCGAGCCGACCGTCGCCGTGCTCGATTTCGACCGATGTGCTGGTGATCGAACGCACCCGGGCCGACATTCGAGCTGTGATTTCGCCGGCCGCGACCCGGTTCTCGAAGTCGGGCAGCAGCCAGTACTTGACCGTGGGCTTGAATGCGGCAGCGCGGTGCACAAGCGTGACCCTCGCCCCGGCCCGGAAGGCCAGCAGCGCTGCCTCGATCGCCGAGTTCTTGCCGCCCACGATGACGATGTCCTCTCCCGAAGTGCGGTGCGGCTCCTCGAACCAGTGCCGGACGTGCGGTAGCGACTCCCCGGGGACGTCAAGAAGGTTGGGATGATCGAAGTAGCCGGTGGCGATCACCACCCGCTGTGCCGTGATGGTTCTGGCGCCGCCCACCGTTGTCACCCGTGCCTTGAGGCCGTTGCCGGCCTGTTCCAGACCCGTCAGGCGGACTCCGGTGCGGACCGCCAGTTGCTCGGCTCGGATGATCCCCCGGTAGTACGCCAGCGCCTCCTCGCGCGAGGGGCGGCTGCCGACGCAGGTGAATGGGTGACCACCGATCTCGAGTCGTTCAGCGGTGGTAAAGAACGTCATCCCGGGTGGATAGTTGGCGATCGAATTGGCGATGCAGCCGGCGTCGATCACCAGGGTCGGTATGCCGCGACGGCTGGCGGAGATGGCGCAGGCCAGCCCGATCGGCCCGGCTCCGACGATCAGCGCCCCGGTGGAGGAAGGGAGGTCCATTGTCGCAATATCACTCGGTCGGGGCGGGATTGCGCCTCGACGCTATGCCGTCCAGGCGACCCGGGCGGCTGCTGGGGCATCGATACGGCACTGGCGGGTCTAGATTCCTCTCAATGACAAGGCCTGTCGCAGATGCAACCAGCGTCGTTCTCTTCCCTCCGATTCTCGCGTGCCCGCGTGGCACGTCGATGGACCCTGCCCGCTTGATGAAGTGAACGCACCTCCTGGCAGATACGAGGTCCACGGCCTCGGCACCGAACCACGGACCTGGCAGCCGTTGGCGATCAGCAGCGTCGCCCACGCCGTGTTGCTGCTGCTGTTGATCTTCCGGCCCAGTCTGCCGAGCCGGGAGCCGCAGAACGTGCAGGAATCCCGGCAGGCCCAGCCGATCGCGCTGCCGCCGCAGACCCGCTTCGAGCAGCCACCGCCGTCGGAGCGCGCCAGCGTTCCGGACGAGCCGGTTCCGCTCGGGCCGGAATCACTCGATCCCGACGCTGCCGTGCCGAGGGAGCAGGGTGAACCCACACCTCGACCGGAGGAACTGCCGCCACCCTCCGACCCGGAAGGTGCCAGGAGCGACGACGAGGATGAGGACCGCAACCTCACCCGGGTTCCGACCCCGGAGGATCTGCTGGCTGGAGGCAGCATTCTCAGCAGACCGACTTCACCCACCGGCACGCCCAGTGAGACGGCCCTCGGGGCACCGGCGCCGTCGTCGGCGTCAGCGCGTCGAAACGTCGGTGCGATGGGTGCCGTCGGTTTCGGCAGCGGCGACACGCGCGCCTGGCGCGAAGTGTTCCCGGAGGCGGCCGGCCGTTGTGTCGAGATTCCCAGTCTTGGCAAGAATCCGGATGGCACACCGGTGTTGGCTTCGGTCACGGGGATCGTTCGCGACCAGGCCGGTCGCCCGCTGGCAGGAGCGCACCTGGTGATCGTCGGCGCGCCGTATTCCACTTTCAGCGATGCCGCCGGCAACTACCGGCTCGAGTTCGATCCGGCGTTGCTCGAGAAGTGTCGAGTGCAGTATGTGCGCGTCGCGGCCAGCGGCTACCGAAGCCAGAATCTCACGCTCGCCATCGGCAAGCGGGTGCAGAGCGACGACGTCTTCCTGAGGCGGCGATGAGCGACGAGCTGCCGGTCTGGATGCCGTCGCCAGGGCGACGCGACAGTTCCGCGATGGCGGCGCTGTATCGGTGGGTGGCGGGAGAGGTTGCCGAGCTGCCACCGATCGACGATCCCGATGCATTCGCGGCGCTCTTCCGCTGGTCTGTTGCGGAGCCGGCAGCCTTCTGGGCCGAGGTTTGGCGGCGCGGCGAAGTGATCGGTGACATAGGTGCCGAGCCGCACCTGGTCATCGGACGCGGTGTCGACGTGCCGATGCGAAGCGGCACCAGGTGGTTTCCGGGTGCCCGGCTCAACTTTGCGGAGAACCTGCTGAGGCACGATGGCGACGGGGTCGCGATCGTTGCCTGGGACGAGCGAGGACCGGCGGAAGAAATCTCCTGGCGGGAACTGCGCCAACGGGTGGCGCGATTGGCCGGCGAGCTGAGGGCGCGCGGCATTGGCCCGGGCGACCGGGTGGCTGGCTGGCTGCCCAACATTCCGGCAGCGGTGATCGGGATGCTGGCGACCACTTCGCTCGGCGCGACCTGGACATCCTGCTCGCCCGACTTCGGTGTCGACGGAATAGTGGATCGTTTCGGCCAGACCACGCCCAAGGTGCTGATCTTTGCCGACAACTATCGCTATGGCGGCAAGGATCACGACTGTGCCGGCCGGCTCGGACCGGTGCTCGACCGGATTCCGTCGATCCACACCGCGATCTGCGTTCGCGGGCCGGGGCCGGCCGCGATGATCAACGACTCCCGCGTGGTCGAGTGGAGTGAACTGCAATCAGGCCCGGTGCCGGCGCTGCACTTCGAACGACGGGAGTTCGAGCACCCGCTGTACATCCTCTACTCCTCCGGTACCACCGGGTTGCCCAAGTGCCTGATCCACGGGGTCGGCGGCACGCTGTTGCAGCACATCAAGGAGTTGTCGTTCCACACCGACCTTCGCTCACGCGACCGTCTGTGCTATTTCACCACCTGCGGCTGGATGATGTGGAACTGGATGGTGAGCGGACTGGCGCTCGGCGCGACCATCGTGCTGTACGACGGCTCGCCGATGCCGCCGGCGGAACCAGACATCCTCTGGCGGCTGGTCGAGGAAGCGCGACTGGACGTGTTCGGGACCAGCGCCAAGTACCTGGCACTGGCGGAGAAGGCGGGAGTGGAGCCGAGTCGCGGGCGCTCGCTCGATCGACTCAGGACGGTGCTGTCCACCGGGTCACCGCTGGCGCCGGAATCGTTTGACTGGCTCAGTCGCGAGGTGGGGCCGGTACAGGTGTCGAGCATCTCAGGCGGCACCGACATCGTGTCGTGCTTCGTGCTCGGCAATCCGCTGTCGCCGGTCTGGCGGGGCGAGATCCAGGGACCGGGGTTGGGAATGGCGGTCGAGGTGTTCGATGACAACGGCACGCCAGCGGGGCTGGATGAACCGGGTGAGCTGGTGTGTACCCTGCCTTTTCCGGCGATGCCGATCGGCTTCCTCGGCGATCCTGACGGCCAGCGCTACCACGACGCGTACTTCGCAAGGTGGCCGGGGGTGTGGTGCCACGGTGACTGGATCAGCCGGACCAGGCACGGCGGATTCATAATCACGGGCCGGTCGGATGCCACCCTCAACCCCGGCGGCGTCCGGATCGGCACTGCGGAGATCTACCGGCAGGTGGAATCGATCGAGGCCGTGGTGGAATCGATCGCTGTCGGGCAGCGAGTCGACGGCGACGTCCGGGTGCTGTTGTTCGTCCGGCTGAGGGATGGTGCCGTGCTGGATGACGCGCTAGCGGACCAGATCCGCAAGGCGATCAGGACCGGCGCCTCGCCGCATCACGTCCCGCGCGAGATCCTGCAGGTGACCGACATACCGCGCACCCGGAGCGGGAAACTCTCCGAGCTGGCGGTCCGCGACGTGGTAGAGGGCAGGCAGGTCCGCAATGTCGGGGCGCTGGCGAATCCGGAGGCATTGGCCCAGTTCCGCGACCGGATCGACGGCACGGCGCGATAGACCTGCCCCCGATTAGCTTAGAGGGGTACGGAAAAGGGAGGCCTGGTGACCATCAGTGCATCGACAACTCCTGAGGGGCTCACTACCACGCGTTCGCCCTTCATCGAGCAGGCGCAGGCGGCCGGTAAGCTGTATATCGACCAGCCTTATGAACTGTACTCCGCCGCCAACCACGATGTCTGGCGCCGGCTCTATGCCCGGATGGGCGAGCGCTGGCAGAAGTACGGCAACGCCCGGTTCCTCGAGGGGCTCGAAACGCTGCAACTCGCCCCTGATCGGGTGCCGCGCCTGGAGGACGTCAACCGGTTTATGGCTCCCCTCACCGGCTTTCGTGCCAAGGCGGTGAGCGGATATGTGCCGGCCTACATCTTCTTCGACTGCCTCCGACAGCGCGAGTTCCCGACCACGATAACGATCCGTGACGGCGAGGTGCTCGACTACCTCCCGGAGCCGGACATTTTCCACGACATCGCCGGTCACGTGCCGATGCACACCGACCCGGCGTTCGCGGAGACATTGGTGCGATTCGGGGAGTGTGCCCGCACCGCGGCGGAACGGGTTGCCGCGATGCCCGACGACGACCAGCGCAACCGCCGGTTGACCAGCGTCGTGCAGGCGATGGCCCGCTTCTTCTGGTTCACCATCGAGTTCGGCCTGATGCGCGGCGACCGCGATGGGGAGCTCAAGGCATACGGCAGCGGATTGCTGTCGTCCTACGGCGAATTGGCGTGGTGCATCGACTCCCCGGCGGTGCAACGCTATCCGTTTCAGCTCGAATGGGTGGTCAACCAGTCATTCGAAATCGATCACTATCAACCATTGCTGTTCGTGGTCGAGTCGTTCGACCACCTCTTCGACGAGGTCGGCCGACTGGTCGAATGGGTGCGTGAAGGGCGACTCGACAACGTGGCGCCCGGTGAACCGGGCATCAGCGAGGCCGACCTGATGTCGTTCCTCGTCGGTGCCGGGCTGGCCGGGGAGGAGACGACCTGATGACTTCGATTGCTGCCTCACCCGCCGAGCGCGAGGTGCACGACGCATTCCCGATCCACGGCACCGACTACATCGAGTTCTGGGTCGGCAACGCCAAGCAGGCGGCGATGTACTACCGCACCGCCTTCGGATTCCAGCTGCGCGGATACCGCGGCCCCGAGACCGGCGTGCGCGACCGCGCATCGTACCTGCTGGAGCAGGACAAGATCCGGCTGGTGCTCACCTCCGCGCTAGGCCCCGAGGGACCGATCGCCGAGCACGTCAACCTGCACGGAGACGGGGTGCGGGATATGGCGTTCTGGGTGGAGGACGCCCGTGCAGCATACGCAGTGGCGATCGAGCGCGGGGCGGTGTCTGCGCGCGAGCCGGAAACGATCAGCGACGAGCACGGCGAGGTCGTGATCGCGGCGATCCGCACCTACGGCGACACGATTCACTCGCTGGTGGAGCGCCGCAACTACAACGGCCTGTTCCTGCCGGGCTACGTGGCGGCTGATTCGCCCTGGCGTCCGGCCGACGCCGGGCTCCGCTACGTCGACCACTGCGTCGGCAACGTCGAGCTCGGCAGGATGAACGATTGGGTCAAGTTCTACGAGGACGTGCTCGGCTTCACCAACATCCTCACCTTCGACGACAAGACCATCAGCACCGAGTACTCCGCGCTGATGTCCAAGGTGATGAGCAACGGCAACGGCCGGATCAAGTTCCCCATCAACGAGCCGGCGCAGGGCAAGAAGAAGTCGCAGATCGACGAGTACCTCGAGTTCTATCGCGGACCGGGCGTGCAGCACATAGCCATCGCCACCGACGACATCATCACCACCGTGCGCGACCTGATGGGGCGCGGGGTGGAGTTCCTGTCGGTGCCTGCGGCTTACTACGACGCGGTGCCGGAGCGGGTCGGCAAGATCGACGAGGACATCGCCCCGCTCCGGGAACTGGGGATCCTGGTCGATCGCGACGACGAGGGCTACCTGCTGCAGATCTTCACCAAGCCGGTGCAGGATCGTCCCACCCTGTTCTACGAGATCATCCAGCGCAAGGGCGCCAGGAGCTTCGGCGCCGGAAACTTCAAGGCGCTGTTCGAGGCCATCGAGCGGGAACAGGCCCGGCGCGGAAATCTCTGATGCCGATCTATCACCTGATGGGTTCGGTCCCCCGCAAGCGCCACATCGTCTTTCGGCGCCCCGACGGCGGGTTGTACGCCGAGGAACTGATGGGGCACGAGGGATTCGTGGGCACCTCCTCGTTGCTGTATCACATTCACCCGCCGACCACCGTGCTCCGCGCCGGTCGGATCCGCGACGAAAGGCTGGAGGCCGACCAGGACACGTCGCTCAGGCACCGTCACTTCCGCACCGCTGCCAGCAAGCCGGGCGGCTCTGCCACGATGGACCGGATGCCGGTGTTGTTCAACCAGGACATCGCGATGTCGTACGTCGCGCCGGATCAGGCGGACGATCACTTCTGGCGCAACTCGCAGGCGGACGAAGTGGTGTACGTCGCCGAGGGGCAGGGGGTGCTGGAGTCGGTGTTCGGCGAGCTGCCGGTTCGCAGTGGCGACTATGTGGTGGTTCACCGCAACATCACCCATCGATGGCAGTTCGACCATTCCGCAGGACCGGTCAAGCTGCTGGTGATGGAGAGCAGGGGGCACGTGCGCTGGCCGCGGCGGTATCGCAACGAGTTCGGCCAGTTGCTGGAGGGGGCGCCGTTCTCGGAGCGCGACATCCGGCGGCCCTCGGCCCTCGAGCCGCGCGACGAGAAGGGCGAGTTCCCGATCTACGTCAAGCAGTACGATGCGATCAACGAGCTGGTGCTCGATCACCATCCGTTCGATGTGGTGGGCTGGGACGGCTATTTCTACCCCTGGGCGTTCAGCATCCACGACTTCGAGCCGATCGTGGGCCGGATCCACCAGCCGCCGCCGGTGCACCAGACCTTCCAGGGCGACGGCTTCGTGATCTGCTCGTTCTGCCCTCGGCCCTATGATTTCGACCCCGAGGCGATCCCGGCGCCGTACAACCACAGCAACGTCGACTCCGACGAGGTGTTGTTCTACGCCTCGGCGGAGTTTATGAGCCGCAAGGGAATCGAATACGGCAGCATCACCCACCATCCCGACGGGTTGCCGCACGGGCCGCATCCCGGACGGGCGGAGGCCAGCATCGGAGCCACGCACACCAACGAGCTGGCGGTGATGATGGACTCGTTCCGGCCGCTCAAGGTGGCAAGGCAGGCGCTGTCGATCGAGGATCCGGGCTACCACCGGTCGTGGGTGGAGCAGCAACAGGAGGGATTCAACCCGCCGACCTCCTGACACAGGGAGAAGGGAGAAGGGAGAAGGGAGAAGTTCTCGCATCCCTTCTCCCTTCTCCCTTCTCCCTTTGGCGCACCCCTTGCGCGGGTGCAGGTGGTTGCCTAGGTTTGCCGTCCCTTTGGCGCGTGGATTTGGGCGGGTCGGAGGAGCCGGGGTTGGGGTTCTGAGTCAGGTACGTGACAGGCCCTTGACCCGGGCGGCAAGACCGGTTATGATTGGGGGCTGCCGATCAAATTGGGTCGGCGAGTTACTCAAGCAGGCTCTTTGACAAGCGAAGTTTTGGGAGAAGTCGACGAGTGCGGACCCTTCGAGGCGCTGCCGGTTCAGCGGTGGTGTCTAGGGTTTGAATACTGAACGACCAATCCGGACAACTGTAAGTCAGTTGATTCGGTCTTCGAGCTACATATCGAAATCTCCATTGGAGAGTTTGATCCTGGCTCAGGACGAACGCTGGCGGCGTGCTTAACACATGCAAGTCGTACGCACCGAGGAGGGCTTGCTCTCCGAGGTGAGTGGCGCACGGGTGCGTAACACGTGAGAAACCTGTCCATCGGCGGGGGATAGCCGGCCCAACGGCCGGGTAATACCGCGTACGTCGGCGAGGGCGCCTGCTCTTGCCGGGAAAGCAGCAATGCACCGATGGAGGGTCTCGCGGCCTATCAGCTTGTTGGCGGGGTAACGGCCCACCAAGGCGACGACGGGTAGCTGGTCTGAGAGGATGATCAGCCACATTGGGACTGAGACACGGCCCAGACTCCTACGGGAGGCAGCAGTGGGGAATATTGCGCAATGGGCGAAAGCCTGACGCAGCGACGCCGCGTGCGGGATGACGGCCTTCGGGTTGTAAACCGCTGTCGGGGGGGACGAAGATCTGACGGTACCCCCAAAGGAAGCACCGGCTAACTCTGTGCCAGCAGCCGCGGTAATACAGAGGGTGCGAGCGTTGTCCGGAATTACTGGGCGTAAAGGGCGCGTAGGCGGTTCGGTAAGTAGGGGGTGAAATTCCACGGCTCAACCGTGGACCTGCCTTCTAGACTGTCGGACTTGAGCACGGTAGAGGCAGATGGAATTCCCGGTGTAGCGGTGGAATGCGTAGAGATCGGGAAGAACACCAGTGGCGAAGGCGGTCTGCTGGGCCGTTGCTGACGCTGAGGCGCGATAGCGTGGGGAGCAAACAGGATTAGATACCCTGGTAGTCCACGCCGTAAACGATGG
>CBFGRM010000006.1:0-50953 GCA_965651205.1 uncultured bacterium | reverse complement strand
TCAACTGTACAACGCCGCCAGGTCCTCCAGTCGAGCCCCGCTCGCATCGGCCACCGCATAGCGACCACCGGTGAACGACGCCCCGCCGTACTCGCCCTTCTTGTTGACGGCGTAGAAGTTGAGCCCGAACGCGGGCCTGCCATTCTCGCGCAGGAGACGCGGCGGAGTCTTCTCGACCACACGCTTGAGGGTGGCGAGACAGGCGTCCTTGGGGTGCATCCCCTGGCGCATATGCTCCACGGTGAGGAACCCGCCGCACACCATAATGTTGCTCTCGCCCCGACCGGTCGAACCGGCCGCACCGATGTCATTGTCGGTGTACTGGCCGGCGCCGATGATCGGCGAATCGCCCACCCGACCGGGGATCTTCCACGACAGGCCGCTGGTGGTGGTGACCGACGAGATGTCGCCGGCAGCGTTGACCACGTTGAGGTTGATGGTGCCGGTGACCCGCACTCCCATCGGCTCCTGGCCGCCCTCGACATCGAGCCAGTCGTCGTTGGCGCCGCGATTGGCCCGCCACTGCAGCCACCGCTCGCGCGACTGCGGGGTGAGCAGGTCCTCGATCTGGTAGCCGTACGACTGCGCGAACCGCTGGGCATCCTTGCCCACCAGCATTATGTGGTTGGTGTACTTGAGGATCAGTCTTGCGATCTCGCTCGGGGTCTTGATCCCCTCGAGGCATCCCACTGCACCGGCGCGCTTGCTGGGTCCGTGCATACACGATGCATCGAGCTGGACCACGCCCTCCTCGTTGGGCAGGCCGCCATAGCCGACCGAGTTATCGGCCGGGTCGAGTTCCTGGATCTTGACTCCCTCGACCGCTGCATCGAGCGTGTCGGTGCCGCTGGCGAGCAGTTCGATGGTCCTGCCCACTCCGCGGAGTCCGTTGGCGCTGGCCACCGCCACCGGTGCGGCGACCCTGGACTTGCGGATCCACGGAGCGGCCACCGCCTGGTCGGGGAGGAGGGAGGCGCCCGCAACGGCGGCGCTGGCGGCTCCGAGGAACGAGCGGCGGGACAGGTGGGCGTCGGGCACGGCTGAGCTCCGAATTGAGGTGAGATCGGGAATCTAAGGCCGCCGACCGGACTGCTGGTACCGGCAGTAGATTCCCCGGATGCCTCGAACCCGACTCGACCCCGCCATCTTCAACCTGCCGGTCGACAAGATGCGATCGGGGTACTACTCCGACAAGTACTTCACGCGCACCCGCGACGTGCTGCGTGCCGACGGCGTCTCGCCCAACGTCACGGTGCAGGTGTTCACCAAGCAGGATGCCCTGCTTGGCGGCATCGACGAGGCGATCGCGATCCTCAAGCTCTGCGCCGATGACTGGTCGGCGCTGTCGGTGCGTGCACTGCACGAGGGCGACGCGGTCACTCCGTGGCAGGTCGTCCTCGAAATCGAGGGTCCCTACGACCAGTTCGCCCATCTCGAAACCCTCTACCTCGGAGTGCTGGCACGGCGCACCCGCGTCGGCACCAACACTCGTCGCGTGGTCGAGGCGGCCAAGCCCAAGGAAGTGATGTTCTTCCCGGCCCGCCACGATCACTGGATGGTGCAGACCGGTGACGGCTACGCCGCGCACGTGGCCGGCGCGATCGGCGTGTCCACCGATGCGCAGGCGTCGTGGTGGGGCAGCGAGGGAGTCGGCACGGTGCCGCACGGAATGATCGCGGCCTACGGCGGCGACACAGTGCTGGCCTCTCGCAAGTTCGTCGAGCACACGCCCGACGACATCCGGCTGGTCACGCTGGTCGACTTCGACAACGATTGCGTCGCCACCTCGCTCGCAGTGGCGCGGGCACTCGGCCCCAAGCTGTACGGCGTGCGGCTCGACACCAGCGAGAACCTGGTCGACGTTTCGGTGGTACCGATGATGGGCAACTTCAAGCCCAACGGCGTCAATCCCCACCTGGTCTGGAATGTCCGCGACGCACTCGACCAGGCCGGCTTCGCCGACGTGCGGATCGTGGTGTCCGGCGGCTTCACCGTCGAGAAGATCCGCGAGTTCGAGGCACTCGGGGTGCCGGTCGATGCCTATGGCGTCGGCTCCTCGCTGTTCGGTGGTCGCTTCGACTTCACCGCCGACGTGGTGCGCTACGAGGGACGTCCCTGTGCCAAGGTCGGCCGGGAATGGCGCGACAACCCGGCCCTGGAGCCGGTGGAGTGAGCGTTTCCGGCCGCTTCTGGTTGCCGGGTCCGGTCGAGGTCGACCCCGACGTCATTGCCGCGATGTCGCGACCGGTGATAGGCCATCGCACCGTCGCCGCACACTCGCTCTCCGAGCGCGTCCAGCGCGGACTCAAGCAGGTGTTCAACACCGACCGACCGGTGATCCTGGCCGCGTGCAGTGCCACCGGACTGATGGAATCCGCGATCCGTTCGGGGGTGCGCGAACGGCTGCTGGCGGTGGTGAGCGGCACCTTCGGTGAACGCTTCGCGCGGATCGCCGAGCTGTCCGACAAGGACGTGGTCCGGTTGCACGTGCCGCGCGGCAGCACCCTGGAGCCCGAGCAACTGGAACGGATGCTCGATGGCCCGCCGGTCGACGCGGTGTCGCTGGTGCACGTCGAGACCAGCACCGGCGCAGCCGCCCCGATCGGTGAGCTGATTGCAATCCTGCAACGACTCGACGACGTCGTGACCATCGTCGATGCGGTCGGGTCGGTGGGTGGAATGCCGGTCACACCGGATTCCTGGCAGGCCGATTTCGTGATCGGCGCACCGCAGAAGGCGCTCGGCCTGCCCGCCGGACTCGCCTTCGCAGTGGCCAGCGATGCATTCCTCGCACGCGCGCTGTCGATCCGCGACCGCGGCCTCTACCTCGACGCGGTTGCCCTGCATCACGCCGCCGACGATGGCCGCTTTCCGCAGACGCCACCGCTGCCACTGGTCCACGCTCTCGATCGCCAGCTCGAACGGATCCTGACCGAAGGACTGGACGCCCGGTTCGAGCGCCACCGCGAGATGCGCCAGCGGATAGATCACTGGGTGCTGCATCAGGGTGAGGTGACACTGATGGCACCGGTTGGCCGACGCGCCGACACCGTCAGCGCTCTACGCCTGCCGCCACGCCTCTCCGCCGCGGAAGTGATCGCAGTGCTCGATCAGGACGGCTTCCAGGTCGCCGCGGGACTGGATGATGACCTGGGAAGCGTGATCCGGATCGGCCATATGGGCGACGCCACGGTGGATCAGCTCGAGGCATTGCTGGCAACCATAGACGCGAGGGTCTGAGCAAATGGACGAGTTGCCACCGATCGAAAGGAGCACCTGGCGCCGGATCGCCCACTACTTCCTGCGCGGTGCAGTGATCACCCTGCCCGTGGTGCTCACGGTGTGGATCGCGTGGGAGGCGGTCACCTGGGTGGACAGTTGGCTCGGGATTCCGATTCCGGGATTGGGCATCATCGTCGTGATCGCCGGCATCACACTGGTGGGGGCTCTCGCCACCAACGTGGTCACCCGCGCCGCCCTCGGCACCCTCGACGAAATCTTCGTGCGCCTGCCGTTGCTGAGACTGCTATACACCGCGGCCAAGGACCTGATGAACGCCTTCGCCGGCGACAAGCGCGGCTTCAATTCGGCAGTGCGGGTCCGGGTCGATCCCGAGAAGGATTTCTGGGTCCTCGGCTTCGTCACCGCCGAGGACCTCAAGCAGCTCGGCCTGCCGGGCCACGTGGCGGTGTACCTGCCACAGAGCTACAACTTCGCCGGTCAACTGATCCTGGTTCCGGCTGCACAGGTGGCGCGAATCGAAACCGCCGGCACCGAGTTGATGAAGTTCATCGTGAGCGGGGGAGTGGCTGGACGAGAGACGTGAGACGTCCAGTGTGGTCCCCTTCGCACGCAAATCGTCTATCTCTTGTCGCCAGTCCCGGGGCGATCACGGCCGAGGCCTGCCCATTGCGGGGTCACGGACGGGGACAACGCCCGGCCTGGGAACTCGCGCGGCCATCCGGCCCCGAGAATCCGATATTCAATAGGTGATCTTATGCGTCAGTATGCCATCCTGGCGACTGCGGCCCTGTTCGCGGTTGCCTGCTCCGACGACCCTGCCGGTCCCGACGACTCGATCAGTGAATCAATGCGCGCCGACGCCGCCGAATCGGCAGGAGCGCTGGTTGCCAGCGATGTCGAAGCGATGACCAGCACCTCAAGCAACGCCAATGCACTCTTCACCTTCGGTGGCGACCTCGACACCGACGGCTGCACCGGCACCCTCGGCGTCTACGTCTGCCTCAACTCGATCGGGGCAGTCAATGGCGAGGCCCGCCTGACCTTCCGCGACGCAGGGGGCACCGCCCAGGACAACTTCGATGCCACCACCACCGCCTCGGCTGCGATTGACCTCGACAGCGACGGCACGATGAGCCACGCCGGGTTCTCGATCGACTTCGATTCCGAGCGTGACCTGCAGGTGAGCGGTATGGCCGGCAACGAACAGCAACGCACCTGGGCCGGCACCGGCACCGTCACGGTGAGCAACTCGCTGCACGATGCGCAGCGCGCCTACAGCTACACGGCAACCACCGTCTATACCGACGTCGTGGTTCCGGTTGCAGGCAGCACCAGTTGGCCCCAGAGCGGCAAGGCCACCACCACGATGAACCTCGAGGCCACCAGCGGGTCCGATGACGGCGAAACCGCCACAATCACCGCAGTGGTGACGTTCAACGGAACCGCCGACGTGCCGATCCGCATCGGCGAGACCACTTACCAACTCAACCTCGACACCGGCGTGGTGTCGTAAAGGGAGAAGGGAGAAGGGAGAAGGGAGACCCGAGGGTGGTAGAGTTGGTGCCACGAGCGGCGCTCCACCTGCTTCGGTATCCTTCTCCCTTCTCCCTTCTCCCTTCTCCCTTCCTACCTAACCCCGATCGTCACTCCGGCCCGCAACACCAGGTTGTTGCCGCTGGCCTCGCTGCCCTCGACGACATACTCGGTACCCTCCACGGTGAGTTCGACATCATCGAAGTCGATCTTGCCGTAGGTGATGCCGAGATCGAGGTTGATCCGGGGTGTGAGCCGCACCAACGCGCCACCGCCGATGTTGAGCTGGGTCCCGCTCGCCTCTGCAGCGACATCGATTTCCTCGACCTCCGCGGCCTGGGTCAGTCGCGCCAGCCGGGCCGACACATAGGGCGCCCACGAATTGCTGTTCACGTCAATCACGTAGCGCGGCTCGATGAAAATTCCCGAGATCGTCGCGTCACGGGTGCCGATGCCCTCGCCGAGGTCGATGTCGTGACTGGAACTCTGGTAGCCCAGGCCGATCGACAGTGCGCTGGGGGTGTAGCGCAACTGGGCCTCGAAGCCCACCCCCGACGAGATTCCTTCGTAGGCATCTCCGGAGGGAGCCACGCTTATCAGCGACACCTGGCCGGAAATGGGTTGCGCCGACTGGGCTGCGACAGGCAGGGGAAGCGCCGTCACCACGACGGCGGCGAACAATTGGCAGGCACGCATCCGACAGGGCTCCTGGGTAAGGTTATCGGGTTACGCGCAATACCTGACCGCGACGGCTCATCGGTCGCACAATCAGTCGGTCGGGCCTACCTTTCGTGCGTTCCCTCGAAAACCCGGACATCGATGAGCGACCCCACAGGTCACGACGTGACTCGCCTACTCGAGGACCTCAGCAGCGGCGTACCCGGTGCTGCGGATCTTCTGGCGCCGCTTGTGTACAACGAGCTGCACCGGATTGCCGTGCTTGCAATGCGGCGCGAGAGCGAGGGTCACACCCTGCAGCCCACCGAACTGGTACACGAGGCATTCCTGCGCCTGATCGGCCAGCGCGAGGTGAACTGGCGCAACCGATCGCACTTCTACGGCATCGCCGCCCAGTCGATCCGGCGGCTGTTGATCGATCACGCCCGCCGGCGTCGCAGCGGCAAGCGTGATCACGGTATCCGGATCACGCTCGACGAATCGATCGGCGACCAGCAGGACGACGGCCTGGACCTGCTGGCCCTCGAGGATGCACTGCAGCGCCTCGAAGCGGTCGATCCGCGACAGGCCAAGGTGGTGGAGCTGCGCTATTTCGGTGGCCTCGAGATCGCGGAGGTCGCCGAGGCCCTCGGCGTATCTCCCGCCACGGTCAAGCGCGACTGGACCTTTGCCCGCGCCTACCTGCTGGCCATCCTGTCCGGGTCAGTGTGATGATCAGCCGGATTGCAGCGACCCTGCGCGTCTACTGAACAATGCCCACGTCACCCACGCCCGAACGCCACCGCCTGCTGCAGGACAAGTTCGAACTGGCACTGGGACTCGATCCCACCGGCCAGCGCGCGATGCTGGCCGAACTTGCCACCACTGATCCGCAATTGGCGGTCGAGCTGCGCTCGTTGCTGGACGCTCACTCCAGCACCAGCTCCGGGTTCGACACCCGGGTTGATCCCGCCCTGGTGCAGCAAGTACTGGGACTGGGCGAACCGTGGCGCGGCAAGCGTGTCGGCGTCTACGAGGTGGGCAGTCGGATCGGCGCCGGCGGTATGGGCGATGTGTATCACGCAGTGCGCGCCGATCAGCAGTTCTCGATGCAGGTGGCAATCAAGTTCCTGAGACGCAGCGCCGAGAGCGAACTGGCGATCCGGCGCTTCCGCTACGAGCGGCAGATCCTCGCAACCCTCAACCATCGCAACATTGCCGGACTGCTCGATGGCGGCGTGACCGAGGACGGTCAGCCCTACTTCGTGATGGAACTGGTCGAGGGCGATCCCATCACCACCTGGTGCGACCAGCGCCGGCTCGGAATACGTGAACGGCTGGGCCTGTTCCGTCAGGTGTGCGGCGCGGTCCAGCACGCACACCGATTGCTCGTGGTGCACCGCGACCTCAAGCCCGGCAACATCCTGGTCACCAGTGATGGCACCGTCAAGCTGCTCGACTTCGGCATCGCCAAGTTGTTGCGCGACGACGGGCAGGACAATCTGCCAGCCACTCAGGGTGCCCGCGTGTTCACTCCGGAATACGCAGCGCCCGAACAGGTCCGCGGTCTCCCGGTCGGCACCGGAGTCGACGTGTACGCCCTGGGAGTGCTGCTGTTCGAGCTGGTGACTGGCAGGCGCCCGTTCGACCTGACCGGCCTGCTGCTGGCCGAGATCGAGGATGCGATCTGCAACCGGCCACCACCGCGCCCGTCCTCGCTGCTCACCGTCGAACGCAGCAAGCTGCTGGGCAAACGCAGCCTGTCGCAGGCCCGCCGGGCGGTGGCCGGCGACATCGACGCCATCGTCCTGACTGCGCTGCGCAAGGAACCCGATCGTCGCTACGGATCGGCCGAGCAATTCTCCCGCGACATCAGCCTGCACCTTGCCGGAATGCCGGTGGGTGCCCGCCCGGAAGGCATCGGCTACCGCTTCGGCAAGTTCGTCCGGCGCCGCAAGGTTGAACTGATCGGCGGCACACTGGCGGCGCTGTCGCTGGTGGGGGGCATCATCGCCACGTCGCTGTACGCCAGGTCTGCCGCCGACGAGCGCGACCGGGTTATGGAGGTCACCTCGTTCCTGTCATCGATGCTTTCGGCGGTCGACCCCAGCCAGCTCGGGCGCGAGGTGACGATGCGTGAGGTGCTCGACTCCGCCGCCGTGCGTGCCAACACCCTGCACAACCGGCCCGCGCTCGAAGTCGAGATCCGGAACGTGATTGCAGCCACCTACCTGTCGCTGGGCGATTACGAGGCGGCGATCGGCGAATACCGCAAGGCGCTCGCAGCCGCCAGGCGAGGAGAACCGGTGGCGGGGCGTCGCGTTGCACTGGCGCTGTCGCAGCTTTCGACCGGCCTGGAACACATCGGCGAGTACGGTGCCGCGGACTCGATCTTCAGTGAAGCGGAACGACTGATGGGCCGCGACTATCGCAGCAAGGGCGAGGAACGCGAATGGGTGGAGCATCGCGGCAGATTGCTGGGTCGACTGGGCAAGTTCTCCGAGGCAGCAGTGCTGATGCGGCGTGCGCTCGACCTGCATCTGGAGGTGGAACCGGAGAACGACTCCGCAGCCGCCTACTACTACCACAACCTCGCCGTGATGATCGGCGAAACCGGTGACAATCATCAAGCCGACACCCTGCTGCGGACCGCACTCGAATTGGAGCGCCGTGCGCTGGGAGACGAACATCCGCTGTACGCATCGTCGCTGTCGGCCTATTCCACCGTGCTGGATCGACTGGGTCGACCGGAGGCCGTGGACAGCACGCTCCAGGAAGTGCTGCGATTGCGCAGCAAGCTGCTGGGCGAGGAGCATCCCGACTATGCCTGGGCGGCGTTCAACTATGCCGACTTCCTGGTGACCACGGGTCGACCCGCCGAGGCAGCGACCTGGGCGCGGCGAGTGCTGGCGCTGCGGGGTCGCACGCTTGATGACGCTCACCTGGCGGTGGGCACCGCGCTGCAGGTGCTGGGTCGGGCAATGGCCGATCTTGATTCGTTGCCGGAGGCCATCACGCTGATGCGTGAATCGCTGGAATTGCGCCGGGCCACACTTCCCCAGGGCCACTGGTTGGTCGCATCGGGCGAATCCCATCTGGGCGCGATCGTGGGACGCCTCGGACCGTCCGACGAGGCGGAACGCCTGTTGCTCGAAAGCGAACGCAAGCTGCTCGAAGCACGCGGCGAACGGGCCCAGCCGGTGCTGGACGCTCGCCAGCGGCTGGCAGATTATTACCAGGAGTGGGGGCCGTCCGAAGCGGCGGCCGCCTGGCAGGCCAGGATCGCCCGACCCGGGCAGTGAATCGGGGCCGATGAGCCGGTTTGCCCGGCGATCTCGCGTATGGGGTGAGGCAACAGTCACACTCCAATCCGAGGCCACCGATGTCCGATCAAGTGATCCTGCGGCACCTCAAGGGTTCCCGCGCCGGCAGCACCGACACCTTCCCGCTGGCGAGCGTAGCCGACCTTACCCTGGGCCGTGACCCGCTGGCGCAGGTCCTCTTCGATCCCGACAAGGATGACCTGGTCGGCCGGCAGCACGCGCGGATCACTCGCGACCCCGCCGATCCGATCCGCTTCACGCTTACCGATCTCGACTCGCGCAACGGCACCTTCCTCAACCGCAAGCGGATCACCGGCACCGTTCCCGTCGTGCCGGGCGACGTGATCCAGCTCGGCGCCGGTGGTCCGGAGCTCAGGTTCGAGATCGATCCGCTGCCCGCGGCCTACGTCAAGGCGACCCGACTCGAGACCCCGGCCGCCCCGGAGACCCGACTCTCCACCCCCGCAGCCCAGGCCACCGGAGCCGCAACCGCGGGTGCCGACGCGCCGGCCCGGCCGGCCAACGCTGTCGGCAAGGCAACTGTCGAACGGATGGTGCACCAGACCCGGAGCGAGGGACGTCGCAACACGATGGTCGCGGTGGCAGGCGTGGTGCTGCTGGCGGCGGCGGGCGGTGCCTGGCTCAAGTCGCGTGGCGATGCCCAGTCGCGCGACGCGGCGGCACTGGCCGACTCACTTACTGCCAGCGCAACTGCTGCCAGCGACTCGCTGGCGCTGGCCACCGCCCGTGCCCAGGAGCTCGGCAAGATGCTGACCCCGGCGGAGATCGCCGAGCAGAACGGGCCGGCGGTGGTACAGGTCGACTTTTCGTGGAACCTGATCTATGCCCCCACCGGGGCCCAGGTGTTCCACCGTTTCATACCCAACGTGCGCGAGGTTCAGGGTCGCCAGGTCCCGCTGATCCAGGGTGCCGGCGAGATGATTCCGGCCTATGTGGCGGTCGATGCCAACACCATCGAGCCCGCCCTCACGCTGGACCCGAACAGCGGGGCACCGATCGCTGTCACCTCGCACGGCTCCGGTTTCGTCGTGACCGACGACGGCTTCGTGCTCACCAACCGGCACGTCGCTGCCAACTGGCGCGCGCCGTACTACTTCGATTCCCAGCAGATCGGCGTGCTGCTGCAGAACGGTCAGATCGCCGTTGACCAGGATGGCCAGCCGATCGTGACCCGGCCGCCCTGGAACTGGATTCCCTCGGAGACCAAGCAGGCCGGACCCAAGAACGAGCTGGATGTGTTCCGTGGCCGCCAGGAATACCTGATGGTGCGATTCCGCAAGAACACCACGCCGTTCGAGGCCAGCATCCAGCGGGTGAGCGATCAGCACGACGTGGCGCTGATCAAGGTCTCCGCGCCCACCGACCTGCCCAAGGTGACGCTGTACGACTCGTACGAGGAGACTCGCGTCGGCGACCAGGTCACCGTGATGGGATACCCCGGTGTCTCGGCCAACGTGGTGGCAGTGGTGCGCTCGCGCGATATGTTCAACCGCGATGCACAGCAGCGCGTGGTGCCCGATCCCACCATCTCGGTGGGCAACATCGGCAAGATCCTGCGCGCGGCTGACGGTCCGGTGAGCGAATCGGAGCTGCAGTTCGCGCCCTCGGGCGACACCTACCAGCTCACCATCAACCACACCGGCGGCGGCAACAGTGGTGGCCCGATGTTCGACCCCTACGGCCGGGTAATCGGGATATACTTTGCCAGCCGCACCGCCGATGCCCGGGTCAGCTTCTCGCTGCCGATCCGCTACGGGCTGGACATTATGTCAGTGGCGCCGAGCCGCAACTGAAGTGGCCATCGAACCGTGGTGGGTCGTGAGTCTCGCGTGGCTGGGGCTGCCGTGGTTCGGGAGGCGGCCCACGGCGACCGCCACGGCACAGGCAGCCAGGCCGACTCGGGCCGAACCGGCGTTTTCGGTTGAGAAAAGAATCATCGTGGCCAGCCTCACCGATGTCGGCTGCGTTCGCGACGGCAACGAGGATGCCTTCGGCGTGGTGCGTCCGCTGGACGACAGCGGCGCCCCGCTCCTGGCAGTGGTATGCGACGGACTCGGCGGTCACGCCGCGGGTGAAACTGCTTCGCGGATCGCCGTCGACGTGATCAGCACCGAGTACCGCAAGCCGGCGGCAGATCCCGGTGCAGCGCTGACGGCGGCAGTGCGGCAGGCCAACCGGGTGATCCATCGCACCGCCAGGACCGATCCGGCGTTGGCCGGGATGGGCACCACCTGCACCGCCCTGGCAATACGGGATGGCCGTGCCTGGTGCGCACACGTCGGCGACTCGCGCTGCTACCTGATGCGCAATGGCGGACTCGTGCTGATGACCGAGGACCACAGCAGCGTGATGGAGCTGGTGCGCGACGGAACGATCACCGCCGGCGAGGCGCGGCATCATCCCGACAAGAACGTGATCCTGCGCGCACTGGGCAGCCACCCCGAGGTGGAAGTGTGGCAATGGCCGCAACCGTTCCTGCTGCAACCCGGTGACCGCCTGCTGCTCTGCTCCGACGGCCTCTATGACCTGATCGAGGACGACGAGCTGCTCGCCGCAGTCGACGGCGCCGCACCCCACGCGGCCTGCACCGACCTGGTGGCATTGGCCCGGCAGCGCGGCGCACCCGACAACGTGACCGTGGTGATCCTGGCCATCCCGCAGACCGCGACCGACACCACTTCGCTCACGACCCGACCGGTTCCGGCGGCGCAATGATCCAGACCGGCGAGCTGTTGCTCGGCAAGTACCGCATCGGCGAACGCCTGGGCGAAGGCGGAATGGGCACCGTGTTCAAGGCCCGCGACGAACTGCTCGATCGCGACGTGGCGATCAAGGTGCTGCGCGCCGAACTCGCCGGGCAACCCGCGCTGCTGGAGCGATTCCGCAGCGAGGCGATCGCGCTGGCACGACTTGCCCACCCCGGAATCGCCGCATTGCACGGACTGGAACGCGACGGCGACCAGTTCTATATGGTGATGGAATTCGCCCGCGGCGAGACGCTCGAGGCCCGGATCCGGCGCGAGGGCAGGCTACCCTGGAACGATGCAGTGACGATCACCGCTGCGGTGTGCGACGCCCTGGGACACGCACATCATCTCGGCGTGGTCCACCGCGACATCAAGCCGGCCAACGTGATGGTGTCGCCGTCACTGAGCGTCAAGGTGATGGACTTCGGGATCGCACGAATCACCGGACAGTCGCGCCAGACCCGTCACGGCAATGCGGTCGGCACGCTCCACTATATGTCACCCGAACAGTTGCGCGGCGAGGAGGTCGACGGTCGCACCGACCTGTACGCACTCGGCGCGATGCTGTACGAGATGGTGTCCGGTGCGGTGCCGTTCGATGCCGACAGCGACTACGAGCTGATGCAGAAACAGCTCAACGACACCCCACCGCGACTCGGCGCCCAGGTACCGGGGGTGCCCGGCACCGTCGAGCGACTCACCGCGAGGGCGATGGCCAAGGATCGCGGCCTCCGCTTCAACAGTGCCGCGGAGATGCGCGCCGCACTCACCAGCTCGCTCTCGACCCCTGATATCGTGCCCGAAGCGGGCACTGCCGACCAGCCGCAACCACTGCACCTCGACTGGCGCACCTGGTCAGCCGGTGCAATGGTGGTGGTGGCACTGGCGCTGGTGTTCGGTGGTGTCGGCGGTGGCGATCAGCTAGTCGACAACATCGAACCCGATTCGTCACCCGCGAGCGCCACCACCGTGACGCCACTCGAGCGTCAGAGCACAGCCCCCACGCCCGCACGCACCCTGCAGCCGATTGCCTCGACAATCCCTGTCGCCGGCGGCAGCGGTGCGCTGCCACCTGCTCCCCCGCCGGTGCAGAGACCCCGTGGTCCCGCAACACCACCACCGGATCTCACGGGACAGCGCAACTCACCAACTGTCACGCCTCAGCCGGCCCCGGAACCGTCGCGACCCAATCCGACCACCGCGATCACCGGACAGATCGACAACTGGCTCGACGGCCTGGCCCGGCGTGATCCCGGTGGAATGACCGGTTCGATCGGAAGCGACAACGCCGCGTCGCTGGTCAGGGAGGGTCGGGCCTCATTCCAGGGCGGAGCCACGCCGGCAATCCGGATCGATGGCGACAACGCATCGGCAACGATCTCCACTATCGCGACCGTGCGCACCGCGTTCGGTTCGCCGCGCAAGGTGCCGGTGACGTTCAGACTCGAATTCCGGAGCAATTCCAGCGGCCAGTGGCGAATCAACTCGGCCCGGGTCGAATAGAGCCGGGCTCAGGCAATCCGCACCCGGCGCAGCCGGAGCGAGTTGAGCACCACGCTCACCGAACTGAATGCCATCGCGGCACTGGCCAGCATCGGACTCAGCAGCAGGCCGAACCGGGGGTAGAGCACACCGGCCGCGATCGGAATCCCCACTACGTTGTAGATGAATGCCCAGAACAGGTTCTGCCGCATCGTCCGCATCGTGAGCCGGGACAGCTTCACGGCGTGAGCCACGCTGCGCAGGTCGCCGCGCATCAGCACCACGTCGGCGGCTTCCATCGCGATGTCGGTGCCACCACCGATCGCCATTCCGACATCCGCCTGCGCCAGCGCAGGCGCGTCGTTGATGCCGTCGCCCACCATAGCCACCACCTTGCCGGCATCCTGGATGCGACGCACCTCGGTCACCTTCCCCTCTGGCAGCACCTCGGCCACCACGTCGTCGATTCCCGCGTCGCGGGCTATCGCCTGGGCCGTTCCCGCGTTGTCGCCAGTGAGCATCACGACTTCGAGCCCCTGCTGCCGCATCGCTGCCACCGCCTGTCGCGAGCTCTCCTTGATCGAGTCGGCAACCGCCAGCAAGGCGACCGGTTGGCCGTCCAATGCCACATACATCGGAGTCCTGCCCTCGGCGGCCAGCCGGCTCGCGGTGTCCCCGAGCGGAGCTGCGTCGACTCCGCGCTCCTGCATCAGCAGCTCGTTGCCGACCACGACGCGGACGCCGTCAACCGTGCCCTCGATCCCTCGACCGGTGACCGATTCGAAACCGGCTGCCCTACCCGGCCGCAGCCCGCTCGACTGGGCGTGCCGGACAATCGCCGCCGCCAGCGGATGCTCGCTCGCCGACTCCAGGGTCGCAGCCAGGCGCAACACTTCGTCCTCCGTCACTGTTGCGGCAGGATGCAGCACCAGGTCGGTCACCGTGGGAGAGCCGGTGGTAACCGTGCCCGTCTTGTCGAGCACCACCACGTCGACCTGGCCGGCGCGCTGCAGCACCTCGCCGCCCTTGACCAGGATCCCGAGTTCCGCCCCCTTGCCGGTGGCCACCATCACCGCAGTCGGCACCGCCAGGCCCATCGCGCAGGGACAGGCAATGATCAGCACCGACACCGCGGCGGCGAAGGCCCGCACCGCCGCTGCGTCGGCAGCCAGGATGTACCAGGCGACGAAGGTGACGATCGCAATGATCATCACCACCGGCACGAAGATGCCGCTCACCCGGTCGGCCAATCGCTGGATCGGCGCGCGTGAACTCTGTGCATCGCGCATCAGCTTGACGATCCGGGCCAGAACCGAGTCGGCCCCCAGCGTGGTCGCCGTGTAGCGGAACGAACCGGTGCCGTTGATGGTGCCACCGATGACCGGATCACCCTCCGTTCGTGCCACCGGCATCGATTCACCGGTGATCATCGACTCGTCCACCGCGCTCCGTCCCGAGATTATCCTGCCATCCACCGGAATCCGCTCGCCAGGACGCACCACCACGACATCACCCTCGCGCACCATCTCGATCGGCAGGTCGTGTATCGTGGTGACTCCGGCCTCCTCGCGCTCGACGCGCGCGGTCCTCGGCTGCAGGTCGATCAGTGCACGCAGCGCAGTTGATGTCTGCCGCTTGGCGCGCGTCTCGAATGCGTTACCGGTCAGGATCAGTGCGATGATGATGATCACCGCTTCGTAGTACACGTCCGGCGCCAGTCCGCGCGCGATGAAGAACTGCGGCGCCACCGTTGCGAACACCGAATAGATGAAGGCGGCACCGGTGCCGACCGATATCAGCGTATTCATATCGGCCGAGTGATGGCGGAATGCCTTCCACGCGCGGACGTAGAAGTGACGTCCGGCCCAGACCATCACCACCAGGGTTGCCACCAGCAGTCCCCACGACAGCAACGCTGGCGGAATCGCATACAACCACGGCGCGATCCGTTCCAGCGACGGGCCGAGATGATCCATTGCCCACGTCATCAAGGGATCCCTGCCACCGTGTTCGTGACCACCGGCAGTCATCAACGGCATCGACACCATCATCGCGATCACACCGAGAGTGCCGCTCGTGATCGCCTTGCTGCGCAGATCGCGGAACTCCCTGTCCTGCGCCTGGTCGCGCTGCTCCTGCTCCTCCGCCGAGGTCCGGGTCTCCGGCGCAAGCTCGGCGCCGTAGCCGGTCTTGCGGATCGCCTCCACCAGTTGCTCCGGCGTGATCACGCCGGGGTTGTAGGCCACCGAGGCGTCGTGCATCATCAGGTTCACGCTGGCATCGACCACACCCGGCTGACGCTCGAGCTGGCGCTGCACCCGTGCCTGGCACGCCGCGCAGGTCATCCCCGTGACCGGTATCCGCACCCGCCTGGCGGTGGTGGCGCCACCCTGTTCAGCGAGGTCGCTCATTGCCGGGCCCCCGATTCGCGGCCCGGTACCACGAAGAAGAACCAGATCACCCAGCCGATCGCGGCGATCCCGGCCAGCAACACCAGCAGTTCATCAGTCGACATAGTTGACTCCAGTGGCCCTGCCCTGAACGAGCCGGACACCGCGAAATATCCGATACCCCCCACCCCTATGTCAAGTGATGGCGATGGCGCGTGGGTACTGGGCTGGAGCCGTGTATATTGGCCGCTATGACCGACCCAAGGCCCTACGAACCGGCAGAGATCGAGGCGAAGTGGCAGGCCCGCTGGCAGGAGCAGCGCCGCAACGAACCCGACCTGGACCGCCCTGCGCGTCCCTTCTACAACCTGATGATGTTCCCGTACCCCTCGGCCGAGGGGCTTCACGTGGGCAACCTGTTCGCCTTCACCGGTGCCGACGTGTATGGCCGCTTCAAGCGGTTGCAGGGTCACGACGTGTTCGAGCCGATCGGCTTCGACGCGTTCGGGATCCACTCGGAGAACTACGCCATCAAGGTCGGCGTGCATCCGGCGGAGATGATCCCGCGCAATATCGCCAACTTCACCCGGCAACTGAGTCGGATGGGTGGAATGTTCGCGTGGGACGAGGTGGTCAACACCACCGATCCGGCGTACTACAAGTGGACCCAGTGGGTGTTCCTCAAGCTGTTCGAGATGGGACTGGCCTACAAGAAGAACGGCTCGGTCAACTGGTGCCCCACCGACAAGACGGTGCTTTCGAACGAGCAGGTGATCGCCGGTGCCTGCGAGCGCTGCGGCACGCCGGTGGTGCAGCGAGTGCTCGAGCAGTGGTACTTCCGGATCACCGACTATGCCGGTCGGCTGCTCGCGAACCTGGACGACTCAGCCAAGATGGATTGGTCGGAGTCGACCGTATTGGCGCAGAGGAACTGGATCGGTCGCTCCGAGGGCGCCGAGCTGAAGTTCCGGCTGAGCGGGCACGATGCCGAGCTGACGGTGTACACCACGCGCCCGGACACCATCTTCGGCGCGACCTTCCTGGTACTGGCTCCCGAGCACCCGCTCGTGGCCACCATCACCACCGACGAGCAGCGACAGGCGGTAGAGACGTATCGCAATCAGGCCGCTGCGCAGGATCTGGTCTCGCGCAAGGTCGGTGATCGCGACAAGACCGGAGTGCCCACCGGCGCATTCGCGATCAACCCTGCCACCAATCGCAAGATTCCGGTCTGGATCGCCGACTACGTGCTGATGGAGTACGGAACCGGCGCGATTATGGCGGTTCCCGGCCACGACGAACGCGACTTCGAGTTCGCAACCCGCTTCGGTCTCGACATCGTGCGCGTTGTCGCGGAATCGGCGGATTCCGCCACCGCGCCGATGGACTCGGCCTACACCGATGACAGCGACGGCGTGCTAGTCAACTCCGGGCAGTTCGACGGGCTGCGTGTTCCCCAGGCCAAGGCGAAGATCACGGCCTGGCTCTCCGAGCTGGGCGCCGGCGCGGAAACGGTGCGTTACCGCCTGCACGACTGGACCATCTCCCGGCAGCGGTACTGGGGCCCGCCGATCCCGATCATCTACTGCGACACCTGCGGCACCGTGCCGGTGCCGGAGGACCAGTTGCCGGTGGTGTTGCCACCTATCGATGACTTCCGGCCCGATGACAGTGGCGTGTCGCCGCTGGCTCGGCACGAGGAATGGTATTTCGTGCCCTGCCCGCGCTGCGGCGCCCGGGCTCGCCGCGAGACCGACGTCTCCGACACCTTCCTCGACTCTGCCTGGTACTTCCTGCGCTATCCCAGCACGGAGTTCAGCGACCGTCCGTTCGACCACGGCCGGACCCGCACCTGGCTGCCGGTCGATTCGTACATCGGCGGCAACGAACACGCCGTGCTGCATCTGCTTTATTCGCGTTTCATCACGATGGTGTTGCACGACGCCGGCCTGCTCGACTTCGACGAACCGTTCCGGAAGTTCCGCGCTCACGGAATGATCGTGAAGGACGGTGCCAAGATGTCCAAGTCGCGCGGCAACGTGGTGATCCCCGACGAGTACATCGACAAGTGGGGCGCCGACACCTTCCGCACCTACCTGATGTTCCTGGGGCCGTTCCAGGAGGGGGGCGACTTCCGCGACGCCGGCATCAGCGGCCCGCGCCGCTTCCTCGACAAGGTCTGGGATCTGGTGACCGAGGCGGCGGCATCACCCGCCGATGGTGATGTGGCGCGACCGGTGCTGACCAAGTGGCACCAGGTCAAGCAGCGCGTCACCGAGGCGATCGAGGGACTGCACTACAACGTCGCGATTGCGGCGCTGATGGAGCTGGTCAACACGCTGCGCGACGCAGACAGTCGCCCCCGCCAGGTGGTGGCGGAACTGGTGCAGATGCTGGCACCGTTCGCGCCGCATTTCGCCGAGGAGTGCTGGGAGCGGCTGGGCAACGCGACGTCGGTGTTCGAATCGAGCTGGCCCGGATTCGATCCGGCGTTGACTCGGGAAGACACCATCACCGTGGCGGTACAGGTGGGCGGCAAGACCCGCGGCACGGTGACGCTGCCGCAGGGCGCCGATCAGGCGGCCGCGGAGGCTGCGGCACGCGCCGACAGCAACATCGCCCGCCACCTCGACGGCAAGACGGTCCGCAAGGTGGTGTGGGTGCCGGGGCGGATGGTGAGCTTCGTCGTCTAGAAGGGGAGAAGGGGAGAGGGGCTTTTCCCGCTCGCCTCTTCTCCCTTGATTCACTGGATGACAATCTCCTGGAACGACTTCGAGCGGGTCGACATCCGAGTCGGCCGGGTCATCGCTGCTGAACCGAACACCAAGGCACACAAGCCGGCCTTCGTGCTCACGATCGATTTCGGTGCCGAGATCGGCGTCAAGACTTCGTCGGCACAGCTCACGGTGCACTACACCGCGGATCAACTCGTCGGGCGTCAGGTTGTCGCGGTGGTCAACTTCGAGCCCAAGCGGATCGCCGGAGTGAAGAGCGAGGTCCTGGTGCTGGGTCTGCCCGACGAGAACGGTGCCGTGGTGCTGCTGCAACCGGCCGCCCCGGTGCCCCTGGGCGGCCGGATGTTCTGAGCAAGCGGCTAGGGTGTTCCCTCGATCCGGGCCTTGAGCTGCTTCAGTTCGTGTTCACCCACCAACCGCATCCCTCCGGTGGCGATGTTGCCGATGCCGCCCATCAGGGCGCTGCCGATTCCGGAGACCGAATCGGCGGTGCGGGCGGAGTCGAGCAGTGGCGAACGGAACACCGAAACGATCCGCACCGAGTCGCCCTGGGCGACCAGCGAGTCGGTGCGACGAACGATTTCGTATCCCAGTGAGTCATCGCGCGCCACCCACTCCAGCAGCCTCGGCGCCTCGACGCGGTCCAGCACCCAGATCATCGACGAACTGGTCGAACCGGCGCTTCCCTCCATCCGGATCGAGTCACCCACCTGCAGCGTCGAGTCCGACGAGATGACCACGGTCGAGTTCGAATCCTGTCGCACCAGAATCGAATCCGGTTCGGTGAAGTAGCTCCACACCAGTTCGGGACTGGCGGCCACGGTTACGGTCGCGGTGTTGCCGCCGCCGGCAATCTTGCGATAGCCGAACCAGCAGGTTCCCACCAGCAGCAGGACGATCGCCGCGAAGATGCCCAGTATCCATCGCCACATCGCTCAGCCCTCCCCGGCCGATTGGGCGGGACGGGCACCGAACAACTGGTCGAGCATCAGGATCGCGCTGGGGTCGCTGCCCGCCATCTTGAGCTGGTCGATCGCCTGCTGGGCGGTCTTCTCCTCCTCGACCTGCTCGGTGATGAACCACTGCAGCAGCACCTGGGACGGATAGTCGGTCTCCGCCTGTGCCAATGCGTAGAGTTCGTTGATCGCGCGGGTCACCCTGCGTTCGTTCTCGAGCGCCGCCTCGAACACCGACAGCGGCGAATCAAACGAGCGGTGCGGCTGGTCGATCGGCTGCAACACCACGGTGCCGCCGCGGTCGCACATATGATCGAACAGCTTCATCGCGTGCACCCGCTCCTCCTCGCTCTGAACTCGCATCCAGCGCGACATTCCCGGCAGCGAAACCGACTCGAAGTGTGCGGCCATCGCCAGATAGTGGTAGGAGCTGAGCAGCTCCAGGTTGATCTGGGCGTTGAGGGCATCCTGGATCTTCTGCGAGAGCACGGCGGTACGCTCCGGTGAATGGGGATGCCATAATGTAAATTGAACCCTGCGCTATCCCGCCCCCCGGCTGCGACCTTCCCCCCCGGCCCAGCATCCTTACCCACGAGATGACCAGAGCCCTGACGATGGTAGCGATGCAACTAGCCGATGCCGATGCCGTGGTGGCCAGAGCCCAGAAAGGCGACCCGGTGGCGCTGGAGAAGCTGTATCGCGCCTATGCCCCGGCGACCTACAACCTCGCCCGCCGGATCTGCCGCACCGCGGAGGACGCCGAAGATGTCCTCCAGGAGACCTTCTACGAGGTCTGTCGTAGCATCCGCAACTACCGTGGCGAGGGGTCGATCTGGGCGTGGATCCGCACCGTGGCCTCTTCGAAGGCCCTGATGCGGCTCCGGCGGAACAAGTACCGCGACACCGACGAGCTCAACGACGAGCTGGCGCCCGCCCGACAGGGATCGCTGGCACTCCGGATGGATCTCGAGTCGGCGCTGGAGCGGCTTTCGCCCACTGCCCGTGCGGTGGTCTGGTTGCACGACGTGGAGGGGTTCACCCACGAGGAGATTGCCAACCAGATGGGCAAGTCGGTGTCGTTTTCCAAGTCTCAGCTCGCCCGGGCCCATCAGCGGCTCCGGGTCTGGCTGGACGAGGGGGTGACGACGTGACCCACCAGCACCTCAGTATGGAATTGCTCCTCGCGGTGCGCGACGGCGAACGGAGCGAACCGGCCCAGGCCGCAGCGCACGCCCATCTGGCGAGCTGCGCCCAGTGCCGCGCCGAGCTCGACCGGCTGCATCAAAGGACCGCCCTGCTCCGGGCGCTGCCCGAGATGAAGCCGGCCCGCAACGGCTTCCCGGCGATCCAGCGCCGCCTGGCCGATGACCGGCGGCACCGCTGGCAGCGGCGGTTCGCGGTAGCCGGTCTGGCCGCCGCCGCCTCACTGGCGCTCGCGGTGGTCGGCGGCGACCTGGTTCGCCCCGAGACACTCGACGCCAGCCAGCAGCTTGAGACCGCGATGAGCCGCTCGGAGATTCTCGAGCGGACCCTGAACGCCTGGCAGCCCGAGACCCGCGCGATGGACAGTCGCACGGCCCAGATCGTCATCGAGCTGGAGGACCGGATCGCCCTGGTGGACGGCCAACTGGAACGCTCCAACCGGCTGGCGGAGAATGAGCGACTTGCGGAGCAGGTCGCGCTGTGGCAGGAGAGGGTCGGCCTGATGAGTGCACTGGTGGATGTGCATCTCACCAAGGCCACCAACGTGGGCCTCTAGGCCCGAATCATCAAGGAGCAGCACCGAATGCGCACCACCCCCTTGGCCATCCTCGCGATGGTTGTCGCCGCACCGCTGGCGGCGCAGTCCCAGCAGAAGGTAGTGATTCTCGACAACGACACCCTGGTGACCATCGAGCGCACCGATGAACGCTCGTCGTGCACCGTCAAGATCGGCGACCGGACCCTGTCCGACCGCGACGCGGAGTCGATCTGCGCTCGGCGCCAGCGCGGCATCGAGTTTGACCGCCTGGAGCTCGAAACCGCTCGCCTGCGCCTGGGCGAAGGACGGCTCCGCACCCTCAGCGATTCGCTGGCCTCGATGGTCGAGGGGATCCGACTCCGCAGCGGCACGATGGCCAGCGATCTTGCCGCGCAGTCGCTGGTCCTCCGAGATCAGGCCCGGGCCCTGGTCGAGCAGAACGCGGCCAGATCCGCCCTGTTCGACAACCTGTCCCGAGTGGCGAGTCAGGGCTCGATCATCGGTGTCAGCATCGACGTTCGTCCCCGCGACACCGATCGCTGGGGCGCCTACGTGGCGGCCGTCACACCCAATTACCCCGCCGACAAGGCGGGAATCCAGGTGGGCGACATAATCACCAGCATCAACGGCCAGTCGATGACCACCGGCACCACCGGCCGCAATCCGTCGCCGAACGAGTCTCTGGTGTGGCTCAGACTCTCCGAGGTGGTCCGCAAGCTGGAGCCCGGCAAGGAAGTCGAACTGGTCTACCGCCGCGACGGCCGCAGCGTCACCACCCGGATCACCCCGATCGAGGAGAGTCGCTGGTTCGCCACCGTTGGTCGACCCAGCCAACCACCCTCGCTCTGGCGCGGCGGCGATGGAAACGGCTTCGAAATGGTGCTACCCAACCATCCGGGCCAGCCGGCGATCAGCTTCTCGCGCAACGGCCAGTTGTTCATCGGCAACCAGGCCCTCGCCCAACTCGAGCTGGCGCCAGTCAACGAGGCGCTGGGAAGCTACTTCGGGACCGACCGGGGCGTGCTCGTGCTGAGCGTGCCCGACGACAACCCGCTCACCCTCCAGCCGGGGGACGTGGTCACCCTGGTGGATGGCCGTACGGTCGATACCCCCAATGAATTGATCCGGGTGCTCCGAACCTATGGTGACGACAAGGAGTTCACCCTCCAGGTGATGCGCAAGCATCAACGCCAGAGCATCACCGCCAAGCTGCCCTGAACCCTCTCCTCAGGGTGGATCAGAAGAGTCGTCGGCCGATCCGGTCGGCGGCTCTTTTGGTTTCCGCCCCCAGGCGAGCGAAGCCACCAATCACAGTAAATGAATGTTCGTTTATATTGTGCTGGTGACCAAGTTCCTGCGCCGCCCGGATCAGCGGCCTGCCGAAATCCTCGATGCCGCGCTGGACTGCTTCGTGGCCCGAAGCTTTGCCGCCACCCGGGTTGAGGACCTGGCCGCCGCCGCTGGGGTAACGGTCGGCACGGTGTATCGCTACTTCCCGTCCAAGGACGCCCTGGTGGCGGCACTGGTGGAGCGCCACCTCGACACTTCCTGGTCGCGCGGAAGTGAAATCGCCGCAGCCTACGGATCGCTCCAGGCCCGGGAAATCGTGGCCCTGTTGCTCAATCGCTGGGCGCTCTCGCTGGAGCAACCGGCAGCGGCGGCGATCCTGATGGTGATCATCAGGGAGGCACCTCAATTCCCTGACGCCGCCAAGACGTATGCGGCACAACTACGCAGTGGAATCGTCGCCATCGAGCGCGCTCTCCGGCACGGGGTTGATCGCGGTGAGTTCCCGCTGCTCGATGTGTCCGCCACCGCCCACGCCCTGGCCGCTGCGGTGATCGAGGGCACCGTTCTCGAGCATACCTTCGGCGCCGCCCTCGGCCCCTCCAAGGCTGGCGCACGGGTCCGTGGCGCCATCGACCTGATGGTGCGGGGCCTGCCCAGGAGCCCGGGGCCCGCACCAGGCAAAGTCGCACCAATTCCGCAGTCGTCTCAGCCGGAGTCACCCGCCACCGCCGCCGAGGTGGTCAATGGCAACCGGCTGCTGAGAGTAGTCACCCTGACCCCTCCCCGGAGGAACACGTGAGCCGTCGCACCACCCTGTTTCGCAACGCCATCCGGCTCCGTTGTCCCAATTGCGGCGGGGGAGGGGTGCTCCGCCACTGGCTGCACGTGGTCGACGACTGCCCGTCCTGCGGCATCTCACTGGTGCGCGGCAACCGGGTGGGGGCCTACATCATCAATATGGCGGTCTCCGAGACGCTGACCGCCGGTCTGATTGTCGGCGTCATCGTGAGTCGCTGGCCGGATGTGCCCTGGACCTTCCTGACCTGGGCCGCCCCGGTGCTGGCAGTGCTGTCGCCGGTGGTCTTCTATCCGTTCGCCCGGCTGCTATTCGTCGCGGCGGAGATTGCGGTGCATCCCAACGCTCACCGCGACGAGGATCCCACTCAGCCGCCTGCGCCGACGGCCTGACCCCGGGTCGGCCTCTGCAGTCGGGCCACTCGCCAGCAGCCCTCGACGACGAACCACGCCGCCAGCGCCGCCACCACCACGTCACTCAGGAAGTGGGCGTGCGCCAGCACCCGACTCAGGCCACAGCCCACCGCCAGCGCCAGCCAGATCGGCCACGCCCTGGGATACAGCTTGCACAGCGCGAAGGCGCCGGCGAAGGCGACCAGGGCGTGACTGCTCGGTAGCGCCAGGCCACTGGTCGAGAAGGTCCGCTCGCCCCAGTCCCGGAAGAAGTACATCCCGTCGTGGGCTCGGGGACGTTCTCGTCGCAGCAACAGCTTGAGCACCTCGGCAGCCAGCCCGCCGATTCCCGGCGCCAGTCCCAGGAACAGTGCCCGGCCGCGATCCCGGGTTTCCAGATACAACGCCACCGCCAGTGCGATCCACAGCGGGTAGTAACCGATCACCCGGAGCAGTCGGCCGCGATCGTTTTCGTATATCTCGGGGTCGACCAGGTTCTGCCAGGCCCACGGGTCGAGCAGGTGGGCCACCACCACGGCTGCAACACCGAAGAGCGCCACGCGCCAATGAGTTCGCATCCCCAAGGATATCGCTATTCTTGTCCGATGCCGATGCCCCGACTGTTCTTGCTGCTGTCGCTCTTCTTCCCGACGGTGATCATCGCCCAGGATCTGCCCGCCTATGTCCCGGTCAATCCAGTGCTGGCGTCGCGCAGTCCTCTCTACTTCCAGCCGATTGCAACCCCGGCTCCGACCTGGCGAGCTGCGATCACCATCGACTACAGCAACGCGATAGAGCGCACCATCGAGCCAACGCGTCGGCAGTACCTGTTCGACGCCGAACTGATGCAGATCGACTTGTGGCTCACAGGTGACCTCTCGCCAAGCTGGTTCGTGGTGGGCAACCTCGCACTCAGGAGCGCACACGACGGCTTCCTCGACGCCGCACTCAACAGCTACCACGACCTGATCGGGCTGCCGGTGCCTGCCCGCAACTCCCGACCGATCGACACCTACGGTTGGCGCTTTGCACTGCCCACTGGCAACCACGACATCCCGCGTGAGTCGCTCTTCCTGGGCGACCTGCGGGTCGGGGTGGGGCATCGAATCGGCAAGATCCAGTTGATGGCCACTGCAACACTGCCCACGGCCACGAACAGTCATCCCGCGTGGAGCCGCAACACGATCGGCACCACACTGGGCGCCAGCGCCAGAGTGATCGACGACAACCGCGTCGGTCTCGAACTCGGCACCAGCCTGGGATGGACTCCGACTCACGGTGAGCTTGCAGCCTATCAGCGCAGCGTGTTCGTGGCCGCCACGGCGGGGCTGCGTTGGCGGGTGATCGGCCGCCAGGTGTTGTTTGCCTCGCTGCTGGCGCAGTCCGCCAACTGGCGTGACACCGGCTTCTCGACACTCGAATCCCCCGACATCTCGATGGATTTCGGGGGACTGTTGCAGCTCAAGGAGAATTGGCCGCGACTACAGATCGGAATGACCGAGGACCTGCTGCCGCGCGGGCCGGCGATCGACGCCGGTTTCCGGCTGGGCCTGCACTGGTAGCGGCCGACGGCCCAGCCCCGCAATCAGTGGCTTTGCGCGGTCTCGCCCTGGGCACCCAGCGGGTTGTCACGCCAGGCGTTGCGGAAGGCCGGCCTGCGAGTCCAGATGTAGTACAGCATCGCCACTGCCGCCAGCAGGTTCGCGCACAGCACGCCCCAGCTCGGGAAAAGTCCACGGGTGGTTTCGTCGGCGATGGCCAGCACGCCCAGGAAGAACGGCAGATATGCCACTACCAGTGCGACCAGCGCGTAGCGGGCGATGCTGGATGTCTCGCCGCGACGGGCAAACGCCGACAGCGCCAGGCCATATCCCACGAACACCAGTACGTGAACACCGGTGAACAGCATAGCAGCCGTCGTGTTGACCTCGGTGGTCACTGCCGTCGGTTCTCTCAGCACGAACACCTGCCCCAGCACGCTCGGCGTGAGACCCGGCGCGCCCCGGATCAGATCGATGCCGAGGTAGAACAGCGCCACCACTGCTGCGCCGATCAACCCGGTGGTTACCCCTTCGCGAATCGCGCTGCGCTCCTGCGATGACGACTGATCCTGTCCGGACATAGAGCGGGCTCCGTGCGGCAAGATGTTTTGAGGCGGGACGTCGTACGGGTAAACCTATACCGGGTGCAACCGGCCTGCTGGGTCAGGCGATCCCGTCGGGAGCGCCATCGCCAAAGAGGAACTCCTCGAGATTGCGCATCAGGAAGGCCTTGGCCTGGGGCTGGTGCGGCACCAGGCCGTAGTGATTGATGAGCTGTTGCTGGGTCTTGAGCCAGGCCGCCCAGCAGTCCTTGCAGATCTCGTCGTGGATGCGCTGACCCAGCTCGCTGGCGAACGGCTTGAAGGCCTGCCGTTCGCCCGCCAACCCGCAGCGCACGCATTGAACCGTGTTCATTCCCTCAATCTAAGCTCACTCGCCGCGCTTGAGTGCCTTGACTCCGCTGGCCGTACCAAAGCCGGTGGCCAGTCCAGCCACTGCGGCGGTGGTAGCGGTGACCAGCGGCAACAGCGCGGCGATCGGTGAGGCCAGCAGGATCACCACCCCGCCCACTATCCACGGCAGCGCCGGATGCCGGACCGCGTCAACGAAGCGGAGCCGCCGCCGGACGAATTCCCGGCTGAAAGAGAACGCCAGCCCACCAACCACCAGCGTCAGGCCAAGCGAGATGAGTCCCCAGAGTCCTTCGAACATTGCCCCTCCTGTGGTACGGGTTGCCGTTTCAGTACGGAACAACCAGCCCCGGGGTTTCAGCGCACGCTACCAGCGGAGCACCGCACTGCCCCACAGGAACCCGCTGCCGAAGGCGGTGATCGCCAGCAGGTCGCCCCGCTTGAGCCGGCCCGCACGGACGCATTCGTCGAGCGCAATCGGGATGGTGGCTGCGGTGGTGTTGCCGAAGCGATCAATGTTGTTGTAGACCTGGTCGTCGCGCAGGCCGAGTTGTTTCTGGACCATTTCACTGATGCGCAGGTTGGCCTGGTGCGGAATCAGCAGCGCGAGCTGGTCGGCTGTCACGCCGGCGTTGTTCATTGCGGCGACGAGTGATTCCGGCATCCTGGTGGTGGCGTGCCGGAAGACTTCGCGGCCGTCCATAGAGAGGAATCCCTGCTCACCGCCAGCGTGCTTGTTGCGCGGGTGGTAGATGGCACCCGGTGCGTCGACCCAGAGTGCGCGGGCGAAGCTGCCATCGCCGTGCAGGTCCCAGCCGAGTATCGCAGAGCCGCCGACATCCTCGTGTGCCTGGACCACTGCGGCACCCGCCCCGTCGGCGAAGATGACTGCAGTGTTGCGGCCGCGGTCGGTGAGGTCCAGGCCGGTGCTCTGCACTTCGACGCCGATCACCAGCACGGTGCGATACAGCCCGGAGCGGATGTAGGCATCGGCGATGTGCAATCCGAACACGAACCCCGAGCACTGGGTCCGGATGTCGACAGCCGGTACACGCTCCAGTTTCATTGCGTCCTGGATGAACACGCCGGTGCCGGGGGCCATATGATCCGGAGACGAAGTGGCGCAGACGATGACGTCGATTTCGTCGCGGCCAATGCCTGCGGCCTCGATCGCCCGCTCGGCCGCCTGCATACCCAGACCGGCGCCGGTTTCTCCCTCGACAACCCAGCGGCGCTGGCGAATCCCGGTACGTTGGGTAATCCAATCATCCGAGGTATCCATCATCCCGGCCAGTTCGTCATTGGTTACAACGCGATCAGGAACAGCGTGGCCGGTGCCGAGGATGCGAGAATGCGCCATCGGGTTCACCCCTTTCTCCGGGAATTTCAGGAATGCAGAACAATACCACGATTCTGGTCTCCGCACTCCTTTTCGTCACCGCTTGTGGCACCGGCGGCGACGGTTCCATCGAGAGCCCGCCCGAACTCGCCGCGCCCGCCGGGGCGATTTTCGAGCTGGCCCTGTGGCCCGGCGAGGGGGTGCCGGAGTTCGTCGCCACCGGTGCTCCGCTGGTCCTTCGGGATTCGCCGCGCGACGACGCCGTGGTGTACGACACGGTGATCCCGCACAGGGGAGAGCCGATTGGCTACGACGCCACGTCGTACCAGACCATCAGTGCGGTGGACATCGTCGTTCGGCGGACCGATTCGATTGCCGGGCGTGATTTCGGAGCCGTAACCCGGATCAGCCTGGAGGAGTACCAGGACCCGAGCATCAGCGAAGTGGTGGTCGCGGTTGAGCCGGGCAGCTCGTTGCAGTTGCTCCAGCATCGTGCCGAGGGAAGTTGCCTGGTCCGGCTAGAGAATCGGGTGATTGATGCCGCGACCTGCCCGGTGTTCGACACCGAATCGTTCGCGGCGTCGGGCCAACCGGAGACTCGCTGGTGGATCCACGCGAATGTGGCTGCCAGTGCCGGCTGGGTCGAGTTCACCGACTTTGTACTGGAGCTCTCGGGTCGCCGATTCTGATCAGCGCCTGGCCGCCCGCTCCTTGGCACGGCGCACCTCCGCCTCACTCGGGGCCGGCGGCAGCGGCGCCAGCGCTGCTTCACTTGCGAATGACTGCAGCAGGTAGTCGATCAATCGTGGTGAGGCCGTAGGCAGCTCCTCGCCCAGCGAGTTCACCACGCCTGCATTGGCCATCATCACCAGCCCGAAATCCTGCGGCTCGAAATCCGGCCGCAGCTTGCCGGTGGCCTTGGCTCGCACGATCAGCTCCTTCAGCAATTCGTACCCGCGCCGCCGCTCGGCCTCGAACAGTCGGGAACTCGGGAAGTTCCGTGTCATCACTCGGGTAAAGCCGCGATCCTCGGCCTGCATCGCTGCCACCCGACGCACCAGACCCTGAAATCCCTGCCACGGATCGGGATCCGCCAGGGCCGCGTCGATCGCATCGGCGTAGGCGGTGATCTTGGTGGCGAAAACCGCCGTGATCAACTGCTCCCGGTCGGGAAAGCGCCGGAACAACGTCGCCACGCCCACTCCCGCCCTCCGCGCCACCTCCGCCAGCGGAGCCTCCAGTCCCTGCTCCGCGTAGACTTCACGGGCCGCGGCCAGAATCCGCTCCCGGTTCTCTCGGGCATCGGCCCGCAAATCGGCCCGCCGGGCAGGCCGCCGGGGTGGCTTGGTGGAAGACGAAATGGTGACCTCCCGGTGACAAGTGGAAATCGGACTCCACATAGTATATCTTGTTCCGCCGGAAATGGAAGCCGCGCTCCACTTGTTCGGAGCTTGTGTCGCCGACCGGTCGGACAACGACAACCCGGGCACCACCTTGAGGGTGGCACCCAGAATCGAAAGTCAGGATTCCACGTGAAGTATTCATCGCCATTTTCGCCCCGGCCGATCGTGGCCGTTCTCGTTCTGACCGGCGTGATTGCCGCTTGTGGTGGTGACGCTGCCCCGCCTCAGGGTCCACCGCCACCGGAGGTGACAGTTCTCACTGTCCAGGCCGAGCCGATCGAGAACGTGATCGAGGTTCCGGGACGGTTGCAGGCGGTGCGCACCTCCGAGGTGCGGGCTCGCGTCGACGGCATCGTCGAGCGTCGGGTCTACACCGAGGGCACCGACGTGGCGGCTGGTCAGTTGTTGTTCGTGATCGACCCGCTGCCGTTGCAGGCCCGGCTCAACTCCGCCGAGGCGGCGCTCGCCGCGGCGGAAGCAGTGGCTGCCAACGCCGCCCAGGACCTGGCACGATATCAGGGCCTGGTGGAGAAGAAGGCGATCTCGCAACAGGAATTCGACGCTACCGAGGCTCGCGCGCGCAGTGCGGATGCCAATGTTGCCGCGGCTCGAGCCCAGGTGGAGGCGGCTCGACTCGACTTGTCCTATTCGCGCGTGGTCGCACCGATCGCAGGTCGGGCCGGTCGCGCCGAGGTGACCGAGGGTGCCCTGGTCAGCGCCGCAGCGGCGACGCTGCTCACCACCATCGAGCAGTTCGACCCGATCTATGTCAACTTCTCGCAGTCGAGTTCGGAATTGCTGGCGATGCGCCGCGCAATCTCCTCGGGCACCCTGGATATGCCGAGCAGCGATCGGATCACCGCGCGGTTGGTGCTGGAGGATGGCACCGAGTATCAGCACGAGGGACGCCTGAACTTCCGCGACCAGAGCATCGACCAGACCACCGGCACCAGCGCGATGCGGGCCGAGTTCCGCAACCCCGACCGGGTTCTCCTGCCGGGGCAGTTCGTGCGGGTGCGGCTGTCGGCCGGCACTCTCAGCAACGGCATCTCAGTACCGCAGCGGGCCGTCACCGTGGCACCCAATGGCGCGTCGGTGTTCGTGGTTGGTGCGGGGGACACGCTGTCGGTGCGGCCGGTACGGCTCGGATCGATGCGGGGCGATCAGTGGGTGATCCTCGACGGGCTTTCGCCGGGTGATCGCGTGGTGCTCGAGGGTCAGCAGAAGGTCCAGCCCGGCATCGTGGTGCGGGTGGCCCAGTGACGCCACGCTTCTTCATCGACCGGCCGGTCTTTTCGTGGGTGATCGCACTCACGATCCTGCTGGGCGGCATCATCTCGCTGCGGGTACTGCCGGTCGAACAGTATCCGTCGATCGTGCCGCCATCGCTCACGGTGAGTGCGGTGTATCCCGGCGCCGACGCAGCGGTACTCGCGACCAACGTCACCCAGGTGATGGAGCAGGAACTCAACGGTGTCGAGGGGTTCCTGTATATGTCGTCGACCAGCCGTTCCAACGGCTCGGCCAACATCACGGTCACCTTCGAGGCCGGCACCGACATCGATGCTGCGATGATGGACGTGCAGAACCGGTTGCGCGGCGTCGAGCCGCGACTGCCCGAGGAGGTCCGTCGTCAGGGCATCCGGGTCCGCAAGGCCAGCGAAGGCTTCCTGATGATCGTGGCACTGACGTCCAAGTCCGGCAACACACCGGGGCTGGACCTCGGCAACTTCGCCGAGTCGCGGGTGATCGACGAACTCCGGCGGGTACACGGTGTCGGTGAGATCACCAACTTCTCGTCGCCGTATGCGATGCGGATCTGGCTCGACCCCGACAAGCTGGCGTCGTTCAACCTGTCGCCGGCCGATGCCCTGGCCGCGGTGCGAGAGCAGAACACCCAGGCCTCGGGTGGCAGCCTGGGCGAACAGCCGATCGCCGAGGGGACCGAGCTCAACGCGTCGATCCTGACCCAGAATCGCTTCACCAGGCCGGAACAGTTCGCCAGCATCATCCTGCGCGCCGACCAGGATGGTTCGGTGGTGCGCCTCTCCGACGTCGCTCGCGTCGAACTCGGTGCGGCGAGCTATGGCTTCTCGATGCAGCTCGACGGCCAGCCGGCGGCCGGTATGGCGGTGCAGCTCACCCCCGGAGCCAACGCCCTCGCGGTGTCGCGCGCGGTCAAGGACCGGATGGCCGAGCTGGAGCGATCGTTTCCTTCCGACATCACGTGGTCGGTGCCGTTCGACAGCACGCCGTTCATCGACGCGTCGATCACCGCGGTGGTCGAGACGCTGATCGAGGCAATGGTCCTGGTGTTCCTGGTGATGTTCCTGTTCCTGCAGAACTGGCGCGCCACCCTGATACCGACCATCGTGGTGCCGATCGCGCTCGCAGGCGCGTGCCTGGGCCTGCTGGCGCTGGGTTTCTCGATCAACGTGCTGTCGCTGTTCGCGATGGTGATGGCAATCGGCATTCTGGTAGACGACGCGATCGTGGTCATCGAGAACGTCGAGCGGATAATGACCGAGGAACATCTCTCGCCGTACGACGCAACGGTCAAGGCGATGGGGCAGATCACCGGCGCGATCATCGGCATCACCCTGGTGCTGCTGGCGGTGTTCATCCCGATGGCATTCTTCCCCGGCACCACGGGCGGCATCTACCGGCAGTTCTCGGTGACGCTGGTGATTTCGATCGGCGTCTCGGCGCTGCTGGCGCTGACGCTGACACCGGCACTGTGTGCCGCAATGCTCAAGCCGCACGATGCCCCGGGCACCAACCGGATGGGATCAGGGTTCGCAGGCCGCTTCTTCGCCGGATTCAACAACTGGTTCGGACGCACCACCGAGCGCTACCAGCGTCGCGTGGGCACGATGCTGTCGCGTCCGGTCCGCTGGCTGGCAGTTTTCGCAGTGATGGTGGTCGGCACCTGGTTCCTGTTCCAGCGGCTGCCGGGTTCGTTCCTGCCCGCCGAGGATCAGGGTGCGGTGATTGCGGCAATCCAGGCACCGCCGGGCGCCACCGTCGAGCGCACCAACCTCGCGGTTGACCAGGCCAAGGCGTTCTTCGCCAACGAGGAGATCGTCGAGAACACGATCGTCGTCAACGGCTTCTCCTTCTTCGGACAGGGGCAGGGTCACGCAATCTCGTTCGTCCGGCTCAAGCCCTGGGATGAGCGCAAGGGATACGAGAACTCGGCTCACGCGCTGGTCGAGCGCGGCACCGGGGCACTGATGTTCGGCGTCAAGGAGGCGATGATCTTCGTCCTCAATCCGCCGGCGATTCAGGGCCTGGGCGTGGCCTCGGGCTTCACGTTCAAGTTGCAGGACCGTGCCGGCCTGGGTGAGCCGGCGCTGATAGCCGCCCGCAACCAGGTGCTGGGGATGGCGATGCAGAGTCCGATCCTCACCGGCGTCAGGCCGGAAGGCCAGCCAGACGCACCGCAACTCAGGGTCGACGTCGACCGGGTCACCGCCCGGGCACTGGGCCTTTCGATCAACGACATCAACTCCACCCTCGGGATCGTCTTCGGCAGTGCCTACGCGAATGACTTTTCGTATGAAGGCCGCATCCTGAGAGTGCTGCTCTCGGCCGACGCACCGTTCCGGATGACTCCTGAAGACGTGCTGGAGCTTCGGGTTCGCAACAACCGCGGTGAAATGGTTCCGTTCGGTGCCTTCACCACCGTCGAGTGGACCGCTGGCGTGCCACAACTCGACCGCTACAACGGTTATCCGGCGCAGACCATTTCGGGTTCGGCAGCACCGGGACACTCGACCGGCGAGGCGATGGACGAGATGGAGCGGATCGCGTCGCAATTGCCGCCGGGATTCGCCTACGAGTGGACCGGCATCTCGTTCGAGGAGCGCCAGGCGGCCGGCCAGGTGGGTGCGCTGCTGGGGCTGTCGCTGGTGGTGGTGTTCCTTCTGCTGGCAGCACTTTACGAGAGCTGGTCGATTCCGATCTCGGTGCTGCTCGTGGTACCGCTCGGGGTGCTCGGGTCGGTCCTGTTCTCGATGTTCCGCGGCCTCTCGGCGGACGTGTACTTCAACGTCGGCCTGATCACCATCATCGGCCTGGCGGCCAAGAACGCGATCCTGATAGTGGAGTTCGCCATCGCCGAGGAGGCCGAGGGCAAGAGCACGCTGCAGGCGACGATGAACGCCGTCAAGTTGCGACTCCGGCCGATCATTATGACCTCGCTCGCATTCATTCTGGGAATGGTTCCGCTGGTGCGCGCAACCGGCGCAGCCGCTGCCTCGCGCATCGCGGTGGGCACCGGCGTGGCCGGCGGAATGCTGGCGGCCACGCTGCTCGGCATCTTCTTCATTCCGGTCTTCTACCTCAGCATCCGTCGCTGGGTGACCCGCAAGGCACCAGTGCTGCCGGGTCAGGGCCACTCCGAGGCAACCAATGCGTAACTTCATCGCCTTGCTGGCAGTGCTGCTCGTGGGCGGCTGCAACTTCGCGCCGCAGCACGTGCGTCCGGAATCGCCGTCGCCCGAGTTGTACCCGGCTGCCTACGCCACCGACACGCTCGACGGCACCGCAGCACCTTCGCTCGGTTGGCGCGACTTCGTGGCCGACCCCCGGCTCGAAGTGCTGATCGAGACTGCATTGGAGCACAACCGCAACCTCACGATCGCGGTGGCGCGAATCGACGAGGCGCGCGGACTCTACCGGATCCAGGGCGCGGATCGCTTCCCGAGCGTGGTCGCAGCGGCAGATGCGTCGCGCACCGGTGGCGGCGGTGACACCGAAACCACCGACCGATTCGGCGTGAGCGTCGGCATCACTTCCTTCGAACTCGACTTCTGGGGACGGGTGCGCAACCTGTCGGAGGCAGCACGGGCGCAGTTCCTGGCCACGGTGCAGGCTCAACGCGCCTTCCGGTTGTCGCTGATCGGGATGGTGTCGTCCACCTACCTCGCCTCGGTTGAAGTCGGCGAGCGACTTCGGCTCGCCGAGGCGACCGTCGCCTCTCGACGCGAAGGGTTTGAGATCGCCGGCACCCGACTCGAAGCAGGCATCACCTCTGCACTCGACTACCGGCAGGCGGAAGCGCTGCTGATGCAGGCCGAGACCGAACTGGCCGGCCTGCGGCTGGTGGATGCGCGCACCAGCAATGCACTGGCGGTGCTGATTGGCGGACCGATTCCCGCCGACCTCCCGGCCGGGCTGCCGCTGGAAGCACAGGTGGACATCACGCCGCTGGAGGCCGGGCTGCCCTCGTCGTTGCTGACCGTTCGGCCCGACGTGATCGCCGCCGAGGAACAACTGCGCGCGGCTCGGGCCAGCATCGGTGCGGCCAGGGCGGCGTTCTTCCCGACCATCTCGCTCACCGGGCTGTTCGGCTTCGCATCCAGCGAACTCGACAATCTCTTTGGCGACGACAGCCAGAGCTGGAGCTTCGGCCCCCAGATCGTGATGCCGCTGTTCACCGGCGGCAAGCTCAAGGGCAACCTGACGGTGGCGCGGGCCCGCGAACACATCGCAGTGGCCAACTACGAACTCACCGTGCAGGAGGCCTTCCGCGAAGTGGCCGACGCGCTGGCTGGACGCAAGTTCCTGGCGGAGCAGGTGGCCGCCCAGGAGCGCAGCACCAGGGCGCAGCGCCAGATCTCCGAGCTGGCCGCAACCCGTTACGCCGAGGGGGTTGCCAGCTACCTCGAAGTGCTCGACGCCGAGCGCAATCTGTTCGCCGCCGAACAGGCGCTGCTGCAACTGCGCCGGGCCGAGGCTACCAACCTGATCCAGCTCTACCTGGCCCTGGGTGGTGGCGTGATCACGGACCAGTAGGCGAAGTTTGCGGCGGCGGCGTGTCTCGGCCCACACCGTCGCCGTCTCCAAACGGTCCCCCGCATCCGTGAGGAAGTCCAGATGCCCCACCGTCCCGCTCCGGTCCGCGCCATTGCCCCGGCATTCATCCTGACCCTGGCTGCCTGCGGGATGTGGGGCGATGCCGCGGTCAGCGGTACCGTCACCTACCGTGAGCGGATGGCGCTCACTCCCAACGCCGAGATCCAGGTATCGCTGCTCGATGTGTCGGTGGCTGATGCGCCGGCAAAGGTGATCGTCGAGTCGACCTTCACCGCCGACAACCGGCAGGTCCCGCTGCCCTTCAGTGTCAGCTATGACAAGGGCAGCATTTCGTCCCGCAACACCTATGTGCTCCGCGCCGAGATCCGCCAGGACGATCATCTCCTGTTCACCACCGACGAAGCGTATCCGGTGATCAACAACGGCCTGACCGAGTCGATCGAGCTCACCCTGATCCGGGCCCAACCGAGCGCGCTGTCCCCCAACGCGACCGAAGCGCTCTCGGGCAGGTTGCTGCTGTCGGCCGAGGTGCTGCGCTTTGTCCCGTGCGGAGCGGAAGGCGAAGGCACCGTGCTGCAGGACGGCACCGACGGCGATGCGGCGGCGATCGTGCGTTCCCTCGGTGGCGAGGGGGACGGTGTCACCGCGCTGGTGCGGCTCGATGGTGATCGATTGGTGGACGTCCGTTATGCCGGCAACGAGGGGCCCAGTTGCGAGTCACTGCCCACCTCCGCCGAGGTCGAGGCCCGCGGCAACGAACCGTTCTGGATGGTGTCAGTGACCACCGGAGTGGCCACCTTCCGCAGCCCGGAGATCGAAGGGATCGACTATATCGGTGGCAGTTGGGTGCGGCCCGACAGTGGTGGCTGGCTGTTCGCCGCGGAGCGAACGGTCGACGGCGTGACCGACTCGCTCACGCTCGACCTCCGCGAAGAGCGCTGCGTCGACACGATGTCGGGGGCGCACTTCCCGTTTGTTGCCCGGGCGACCCGGGCCGGCCAGGTGTTCACCGGCTGTGCCGTCGAGGGGCGGCCGGCAAGCTGAGCCGGGCTGCCGGACGACTAGATTTGGGCGATGACCACAACAACCCCGCTCGAGATCACCCTGTCCGAGGAATCCGGACACGGCCGGTTCCTCGCACGGTCGGGTGAGCAGCGTGCCGCTGTCGTGGCATTCTCGCGGCTCAAGCCCGACCTGATCCTGCTCGAACACGTGCAGACCTTTCCCGGGTTTCAGGGCCAGGGCAACGGCGAACGGATGGTGCTGCACGTCGCCCAGTGGGCGCGCGACAATCAGCAGAAGGTGATGCCGCTCTGCCCATTCGCGCGCTCGGTGTTCGACCGTACCCCGGATATCCAGGACGTTCGGGCCGGACTGTGAGCGCTGTCACCCGCGCTGCACCAGCGGCGAGCCCCACGATGAAATTCCTGTCGCCGCTCCTGATGTTGTCGCTCACGACATCGTTGGCTGCCCAGTCGATCGACCTGCCACCCAGGCCAGCCGATGCCGCCACCGGCAGTGAGTTGGTGGCCGCCATCAACGACCTGTCGATGGAGGAACGGGAACGACGGATCATCGCAGAGTTCACTCGCGGCAATGTGCCGTCGTGGAATCGTCGCTGGATCCCGGTGGAAATGCGCCGCCGACTCGGCAGCAGCGATGTGGTGGTGACCTTCTGGACACTCGGCAATTACGTCGCCGTGGGTTCGGATGAGGATTGGTTCCTGACACCGCTGTCACCGCACGCTGCAACCAGGATCGGCGAGCTGGTGGGAGCATCGCTGCCGACGCCGCTGATGGTGGACGCGATCTGGAAGGCAGCCCGCAAACTCCAAGCCGACTCGATCGTCCCCAGTGCCGCGATGGTCACGGTACCGGTGTTCGCCCGGCACAACCGGCTGGTGCAGCAACGACTCCGCGACCTCGACATCAGCCCTGGCGTACTGCTGGCCGGCCACAAGAAGGACGTGGTCCTCACGCCGCGTCTGGACTCGCTGCCGGGCCGCGTCGCCATTTACGGTTGGCACCGTCCCGATGGCACGATCATCCAACCGCTCTACCTCGGCCACGGCAGCGGACACGTCGACTACAGCCACGGCATCCGATTGGTGCGCGACCGGGTGAACCTGGACGGAATGGATCACGACCTGGCCGCGGTGCTGCGCGACCCGATGTTGTCACGACTGCTGCTGAACGAGGGCCCGATGCGCGAAGGCCGCTACGCTCGCGGCCAATGAGAATCGTCAGGCAGATTTTCGCGGCCGCACTGCCGGCGCTGATCGTGACTACACCGATCATTGCGCAACAGCCTGCATTTCGTGACCCATCGCTGCCGGTGGACCAGCGAGTTGCGGACCTGCTGGCAAGGATGACGCTGCAGGAGAAGTTCTGGCAACTCTATATGTCACCGGGCAGCCTGGACGACCCCGGCCACGACTACTCGCACGGCGCCTTCGGACTGCAGATCGGCACGGCGCCCGATGCGGTGGACAACGACGATCCGGCTGTGACGGCACGGAGTCACGCCGAGCGGATCAATGCTGTCCAGCGATACTTCGTGGAGCAGACCCGGCTCGGCGTTCCGATCATCGCGTTCGACGAAGTGCTGCACGGGTTGATGCGCGAGGGTGCAACGATCTTTCCGCAGGCCATAGCCCTGGCCGCTACCTGGGATTCGGCACTGGTGGCACGGGTGGCAACTGCGATAGCGCGGGAGACCCGACATCGCGGCGTGCGGCAAGGGCTGTCACCGGTGGTCAACCTTGCCACCGACGCACGCTGGGGCCGCACCGAGGAGACCTGGGGCGAGGATCAGTTCCTCACTTCGAAACTGGGTACCGCCTTCGTCGCCCAGTTCGAGCGTGCCGGAGTGATCACCACTCCCAAGCACTTCGTCGCCAATGTGGGTGACGGCGGTCGCGACAGCTATCCCGTGGACCCGGGAGAGCGCACCCTCGCGGAGTATCACTTCCCGCCCTTCCTGGCGGCGATTCGCGATGGCGGTGCCCGCTCGGTGATGACTGCCTACAACTCGGTGGGCGGGCTGCCTGCAACCCAGAATCCCTACCTGTTGCGCGAGACCCTCCGGGACCAGTGGCGATTTCCGGGGTTCGTGATTTCGGACGCGGCGGCCACCGGCGGTGCCACCGTGCTCCATATGACCGAGCCCAGCACCCCGGTAGCGGCGATGCACGCCTGGCAGGCGGGGCTGGATGTGGTGTTCCAGTCGACCTGGGAGCAGCATCGTCCCTACCTGGCCGCGGTCGAACGCGGCCTGGTGTCGCAGCAGGTGATCGACTCGGCGGTGGCGCGGGTCCTGCGCGCCAAGTTCGAGCTGGGGCTCTTCGAGCGGCCCTATGCAAGTCCCGACAGCGCGGCGTACTGGTCGGCCGCCAATCCCGGCACGATTTCGCTGGCACGAGAGGCCGCCGTGTCGTCGATCGTGATGCTCCAGAACGACGGCGTGCTGCCTCTCGCGTCCGATGCCAGGCGGATCGCGGTGATCGGCACTGACGCCATCGAGGCCCGCCCCGGCGGCTACAGCGGTGCGCGCCAGCTCAGGACATCCATCCTGTCGGGTATCGAGTCGGCAGCGAATCGGCGCGGTGGCGAGGTGCTGTTCGCGCCGGGGGTACCGCGCATCGATTCACTCGTCACGGTGGTCGACGCCCGAGCCCTGTCGCATCACACCGATTCCGGTAGCGCACCGGGTCTCCGGGCCGAGTATTACCAGGGAATCTCGCTGTCGGGTGAACCGGCAATGTCGCGAATCGATTCACGACTCGACTTTTCGTGGACACTCTACGGACCGGCCGTGTCATTGCCGCGCGACTGGTACTCGGCCCGCTGGCACGGGCGGCTCACCGTGCCGGATGCAGGGGTGGTGCGGATCGGCATCCGTGGCAACGACGGCTACCGACTCTGGCTCGACGACTCGCTGCTTGTCGACCGCTGGACGAAGGTCTCCGCTGGTGAGATCACGACACCGGTGCAGTTGGCTCCCGGCAGCACTCACGACATTCGCGTCGAGTTCCACGAGACCAGCGGCAACGGCAAGGTGGCACTGGTGTGGCAGACTGGCGATGCAGTCGGGCCCGGCGCCGCAATCGACAGTGCCGCTGCGGTTGCGGCCACCAGCGATGTTGCAATCGTGGTGGCGGGGATCGAGGAGGGTGAGTTCCGCGACCGTTCCTCGCTCCGGCTGCCGGGTTCGCAGGAGCAGATGATCAGGGCGGTCGCGGCCACCGGCACACCGGTGGTGGTGGTGCTGGTAGGCGGCGGTGCGGTGATCACCTCGCCCTGGCTCGATTCCGTTGCGGCGGTGCTCACGGCCTGGTATCCGGGTGATGCCGGCGGTGACGCGGTGGCCGACGTGCTCTTCGGTGCCGCCGATCCCGGCGGTCGCCTGCCGCTCACCTGGCCACTCGACGAGGGGCAGTTGCCGCTGGTGTACAATCACAAGCCCACCGGCCGGGGGGATGACTACCTCGACCTCAGCGGCGAACCGGCGTTCCCGTTCGGTCACGGACTGTCGTTCACCAGTTTCGAGTACAGTGATCTCCGGATATCACCCGACACCGTCGCCGTCGGTGACACGGTGACGGTCACCGTGCGGGTCCGCAACGTCGGCGATCGAGTCGGCGATGAGGTGGTGCAGTTGTACGTCAACGACCTCCTGGCCACGGTGGTGCGTCCGGTGATGGAGCTCAAGGGCTTCAAGCGGATCCGCAACCTGGCGCCGGGCGAGACAGTGGACCTGTCGATCCCGATACCGGTCGACCGGCTCGCCTTTCCCGACCGCGATATGAACTGGGCCGTCGAGCCGGGAGATTTCCGGGTGCTGGTCGGTTCCTCCGCCCGCAACCTGCGGCTGCGGGGCACGCTGACCGTGCGGCCCTGACCTCGACCTTGCCCCTCCAGCCGGGCCGATACAGCTTGCCACAATGCTTCAGAAGCCCGTATTGATCGCACTGGCACTGGCGTGGGCGCTGCCGGCTACCGTGCTGGAGGCCCAGGATGCCGCCCAGTCGTCGCACCAACACCACCACACTGGCCTGCCTGCGCTCCGACCGATCCCGGCTGGCGCGCTCCACACCGCGGCAGACGTCGAGTTCCTGCAGGGAATGATCGCGCACCACGCCCAGGCGGTCGAGATGTCCCGACTGGCGGAATCGCGCGGCGCCGATGATCGACTGCTTCGCTTCGCACAGAAGATCGATCAGTCGCAGGCCTCGGAGATCACGCTGATGCAGGGATGGCTGTTCGATCACGACCAGGCCATCCCCGACACCGCATCGTACCGCACCATCACGATGCCGGGAATGCTCACCCAGGACGAATTGAAACAACTGGGCGAGCTGAGTGGTACGGAGTTCGACCGCCGCTACCTGGAACTGATGATCCGCCACCACGAGGGTGCCCTCGCAATGGTGGCCGATCTGCTCGCCACACCGGGCGCGGCGCAGGAAGTCGACGTGAACGTGTTCGCCAACGAAGTGCACCTGGTCCAGACCGCAGAGATCGACGTGATGTTACAGATGCTTGATGACCTTCAGGGGGCCCCGCAATGATCGAACCGATTCGTGCTGTCTTCGCCCGTGTGGCTGTCTCGCTGGCCGTGACCGCGATGCTCACGACACTGGCCGCTGCGCCGCAACTGCACGCCCAGACCTATCCGGCCGGCGATGACCCGCGCGATGGCCTGGGTTCCGGGATGACCACGGCCGGCATCGCAGCCAGCGGGATGCGGCTGCTGGGTATGGCACCCAAGGCGGAGCCGTTCGACTCGGTCCGCGGACTCACCTTCGTCAATTCCGACCTGGCGTTCCGTGGCAACTACGTCTACCAGGGCAACTTCGCCGGCTTCTCGATCTGGGACGTGAGCGATCCCGCCAACCCCACGCTCGCCTCCGCGTATCCGTGCATCTCCGCCCAGGGCGATCCGTCGATCATCGGCAACCTGCTGTTCATCTCCGCCGAGGGTGGCGGCAACCGGAACGACTGCGCCACCGGCGGCGTAAACGATCCGTCCGAGCATATGGCCGGCGTTCGCATCTTCGATGTGTCGGACCCCACGGCGCCGCGCCTGGTCAAGAATGTCCAGACCTGCAAGGGTTCGCACACCCACACCGTGATTCCCGATCCCGACGATGCTCGCGCGGTGTACATCTACGTCTCCGGCAACCAGGGTGCCCGCGAGGATATGGCCGGCTGCGTCAACGGCACCGATCCCGCCGACGAGGCCAACTCGCTGTTCCGGCTCGACGTGATCCGGGTGCCGCTCGACAACCCCGAGCAGGCGGCGGTGGTGACCGGAGCGCGAATCTTCACCGGCCTGGCACCCAGTCCGCGCCGGGGCGGCGGCAATGCCCGCTCGAACCGGGCCCAGACCGGGCCGCGCAACTGCCACGACGTCACCGCCTATCCGGCGATGGGGCTGCTGGCCGGTGCCTGTGCCAGCTACGGCCTGTTGGTCGACATCTCCGACCCCGAGAATCCGGTGCGGCTCGACGCCGTTGCCGACACCAACTTCTCGCTCTGGCACACCGCCGTGTTCAGCAACGACGGCAAGCGGGTGGTGTTCACCGACGAATGGGGCGGCGGCACCCAACCGCGGTGCCAGGCAACCAACGTGATGGAAATGGGCGGCAACACCGTGCTCACCATCGGGGCCGACCGCAAGCTCACCCAGCACGCCTACTTCAAGCTGCCCAGCGCCCAGAGTGACCGTGAGAACTGCGTGTCGCACAACGGCTCGCTGATTCCGGTTCCGGGTCGCGACATCTCGGTGCAGGGCTGGTACCAGGGCGGCGTTGACGTGTTCGACTTCACTGATCCGGAACATCCGTTCGAGATCGCCTGGTTCGATCGCGGTCCCATCGACGCACCGGCACCCGACGGCGACGAGGCACAGCGCGGCCGCGGCACGATCGGCGGCTCGTGGGGTGCCTACTGGTACAACGGCAAGATCTATTCGTCGGAAATGGCACGCGGACTCGACATCCTCGAACTGCTGCCCACCGAGCATCTCTCCGCCAACGAAATCGCCGCCGCCCGGTTGGTGCAGATGGACGAGTTCAATCCGCAGAGCCAGCCACACTTCACCTGGCCGGCGGCGTTCCCGGTGATTCGCTCGTATCTCGACCAACTGGTCCGCGGCAATGGCCTGGCCGCCGAACGAACCGCCGCAATCGACCAGGCGCTCGCCACGGCCGAGGGTCAGTCCGGTGCCGTGCGGGCGGCGACGCTCACCGCACTGGCCACCAGGGTCGATGCCGACGTGAACGGCGCGCGTGACCAGGCCCGGGTTCGCGCGATGGCTGCCGCTATTCGCGAGCTGGCCGCAGCGTCGCGCTGAACAAACAAGCAACGCGCGATGCCGCCCGGCATCGCGCCTGGAGGACCGGTGTCGGGCGACGGGATTGATCCATACGAAGACGCGCTCCTGCGCGGGCTGTGCGAGGACGGGGCCCGCGAAGTGGCAGGTCAGCAGTCAGCCGGCTTGTCGTCCGGACCGAGTGGCACCCTGGCCGATGCGTTGCTGCAGCAGATGCGCGCCACCGACACTGGCGAGCCCTGGTACGGCCCGTCGCGCACCAGCATCCTCAGCAACATCACCCCGGCACAGGCCGCGGCCCATCCGCTGGAAGGAAGCCACAGCATCTGGGAATTGGTGCTGCATATGACGGCCTGGACCGGCGAGGTGCTGAGCCGCCTGGGCGGCGCTCCACCAGGCGAGCCGGATCGGGGAGACTGGCCGACTCCACCCAGGCCGACCGCTGCCGCCTGGCGCGAGGCGCAGTCCGAACTGCAGGCGGCCAACGTCGCGCTGATCGAAGCGGCGCGCGCACTTCCTGTCACCCGCTGGAATGATCGTGTCGGCAGCACATCGGTCACCATCGGTGCGATGCTGGTGGGACTCGCCCAGCACGATGCCTATCACACCGGACAGATCACGCTGTTGGCCAAGGCGCTCAAGTGAGCGCTGGAGTTCGGCGACTGCTCTCGCGCCTGCGACACGATCGCGGCGCTCACGTCGACGACCTGCTGCGCGGACCGATCCAGGGTGATCTGCTCGGTGCCGAGCACCTTGCGGAGCGGGCGCGGGCGCTGGCGCGCGAGCAGCAGGTGACAGTTCCGAGTCCGCTCGGGTATCGTGCCAAGCTTCTCTCCCGGCTCAACAGCACCATCAGGGTGCTCGACACGGCCTACACGCGCCTGACGCGCGAGTCCACCGAAGGCGGCGACACCGATCCGGCCGGCGAGTGGCTGCTCGACAACTTCCACGTGGTCCAGGAACACATCCAGGAAGTGCGCGCCTCGCTGCCGCGCGGCTTCTATCGCGAGCTGCCCGAGCTTGCCTCGGGTCCGCTTGCCGGCTATCCGCGCATCTACGAGATCGCGATCACGCTGATCTCGCACTCCGAGGCGAGGATCGACCTCGACAATGTCGATCACTTCGTCGAGTCATTCCAGGAAACCGAGCCGCTGCGCATCGGCGAGTTGTGGGCAATGCCGGCGATGCTGCGCCTCGCACTGATCGAGAGCATCCGCAGGATGTCGCTGCGCACGATGCGGCGACTGGACGAGATCGCGTCGGCAGACCGCTGGGTGAAGCGGGTGATGGAGCACACCGATCGGCAGGGCGATCGACTGGTGCGCACGCTCGGCGAGATGCTCCAGTCACCCGGCAGGCTGACGCCGACATTCGTGACCCGATTCCTCGCCGACCTGCGCCTGGCATCCGGCGCATCCCCAGCCCTGGCGCACGTCGAAGACTGGCTCCGCCACGAGGGAATCCACCCCGACGAGGCCGCGTCGCGCGCCACCCATCGGATGGTCCACACCCAGCTCACGATGGGCAACAGCATCACCTCGCTGCGCACCATCGGACGACGGGACTGGCGGGGATTCGTCGAACGACAGAGTGCGATGGACGCGGTGCTGCGCGAGGATCCGGCCGGCGCATATGCCCGGATGACATTCGCCACCCGCGACCGCTATCGCCACGTGGTCGAACAGCTTGCCCGCCGCGCACGGATGGGCGAGACCGATGTCGCTCGCGAGGCCATCGGACTCGCGGCTGCGGCAACCCACAGCGAACACACCGTGCACGTCGGGTTCTGGCTCGTCGATGGCGGACTGCCCGAGCTGGAGCGCACCCTCGGGGTAAGTCCGCCACCGGACGGAAGGCTGATCCGCTGGATCCGTCGCAATCCCGACCTGGTGCTCGTGGGCGGACTGATCCTGCTCACTCTGCTGGCTATGATGGCGGTCAACCTGCTGGCTGGCACCGACATCGTACGAGTGTCCTGGCCGGTCATCCTGCCATTCGTGTTCCTGCCGGCGTGGGACATCGCGATCAACACCATCAATCAGCTTGTCACGGCGGTGCTGCCGCCGTACACCCCGCCCAGCCTGGACCTGCGCGAGGGCGGCATTCCGCGCGAGTTCCACACCGTGGTGGCGGTCCCGACGCTGTTCGGATCAGAGGCCGATGTCCAGTCGGCCCTCGATCACCTCGAGGTGGTGGCGCTGGCCAACGATGACGGCGCACTGCATTTCGTGATCCTGAGCGACTTCACCGATGCTCCGCAGGAGGTGATGCCCACGGATCAGGCGATCCTGGACGCTGCGGCGGCCGGGATCGCGGCGCTGAACCAGCGTCATCCCCACCCCGAGGGTGACCGCTTCCTGCTGCTGCACCGCCCGCGTCGCTGGAACGCGCAACAGGACACCTGGATGGGATGGGAACGCAAGCGCGGCAAGCTCACCGAATTCAACCGGGTGCTGCGCGGCCAAGGGCGCGAGGCGTTCAGCTTCGTCTCAGGCGACCTGGCAGCACTGCAGACCGTGCGCTATGTGATCACGCTCGACGCCGACACCATACTGCCACCGGGAAGCGCACAGGCACTGACCGGCACCATAGCACATCCGCTCAATCGTGCCCGGTACGACCCCGAACTCGGCCGGGTCGTCCGCGGCTACAGCATTCTCCAGCCGCGGGTGGGGATCTCGCTGCCGAGCGCACAGCATTCGCGCTTCGCGGAGATCCAGGCCGGTCATCCCGGGGTGGACCCCTACACCACGGCGGTATCGGATGTGTATCAGGACCTCTACGGTGAGGGGATCTTCACCGGCAAGGGGATCTACGACGTCGATGCCTTCACGCTGGCGACTCGGGGGCGCTTCCCCGAGAACACGCTGCTCTCGCACGACCTGATCGAGGGCAATTATGCCCGGGCCGGGTTGATCACCGGGATCACCGTGTACGATGATGTCCCCACGGGATACATCGCCCATTCCAGGCGCAAACACCGCTGGATCCGCGGTGACTGGCAACTGCTGCCCTGGCTGGGACGATGGGTGCCGGGTCCCGATGGCAAGGAGCGCAACCGGCTGTCGTTGGTGTCGCGCTGGAAGATTCTCGACAACCTGCGCCGCAGCACCGTCGAGATGTCGCAGCTTGCGCTGCTCCTGGCGGGCTGGACAGTGCTTGCCGGTTCGCCGGTGCGCTGGACACTGCTGGCCCTCGGAGCGATCGCTGCCCCGTGGATCGTCTCGTCCCTGATCGCTGCCCTGCGCCCACCGCGCGACAAGTCGTGGCGGGCCTACTACGCCTCGGTGTTTACTGATGCCGTGCACGGCGCCCGCCAGTTCGTGCTGGCAGTGGTGTTCCTGCCGCATCAGGTCTGGGTTTCCGCGGACGCGATCGTCCGCACGCTCTTCCGGATGTTCGTGTCGCGGCGGCACCTGCTGGAATGGACCACCGCGGCCCAGGTCGCCCAACAGCACCGCAACACGGTCGCGGAGCACTGGCGCGAGATGTTGCCGGCAATTCTCGCGGTCACCGGCATCGCGCTCTGGGTGCTGATCCCGGCCACCATCGAGGTGCGTGCCGGCCGGGATTCGTGGTTCCATTACTGGATGCTGGTGCTGGCGGTGGCACCGTTCACGCTGGTGTGGATCGCGTCGCCGTGGATCGCGACCTGGCTGGGACCGGCTGCAGCGGTCGCCGAGCCGCTGGACGCCGACTTGCGCGACACCGCGCGTCGCTACGTGGAAGCACACTGGCACTGGTTCGATCGCTACGCCACCGCCGAGACCCACTGGCTGGCCCCGGACAACGTCCAGTTCGACCCGGTCGAAGTGGTGGCGATGCGCACCTCGCCAACCAACATCGGACTGCAACTGCTCGCCACTATGAGTGCCGGCGACCTCGGCCTGATCGACGCCCGTGACGTGGCGAGGCGGATCGAGCTGATTTTCGGCACGCTCGCCCGGATGGATCGCTACCAGGGCCATTTCTACAACTGGTACTCCCTGGACGACCTGCACGTGCTGCAGCCTCCGTATATCTCGTCGGTGGACAGCGGCAACCTCGCCGGTCACCTGCTGGCGCTCAGGCAAGGGTGCTTGCACTACGCAGCACACAGCGATGATCCCGCGCTGGCCGCCCGCTTCCACGCGCTGGCCGAACGCGCCTGGACGATGGCCGATGAGATGCGGTTCGCCTTCCTCCACGATGAGCAGAACCGGCTGCTTTCGATCGGCTATCACCCGGACTCGCACAGTCTCGACGCCGGCTGCTACGACCTGCTCGCATCCGAGGCCCGGCTCGCGGCCTTCGTCGCAATCGCCAAGGACGAGCTGCCCACGTCGTCGTGGTTTCGACTCGGTCGCCGCCTGATACGGGCCGAGGGCCGCCCGATGATGGTGTCGTGGAGCGGCAGTATGTTCGAATACCTGATGCCGCTTCTGGTGATGAGGTCATATCCCGGCACGCTGCTCGACCAGAGTCATCGCGGTGCGGTGCGGGCCCAGATCGGACACGGACGAGATCGTGGCGTGCCCTGGGGTGTCAGCGAATCGGCCTACAACATTCGCGACAAGGATCTCACCTATCAGTACCGGGCATTCGGGGTTCCCGAGCTGGCGCTCAAGCGCGGCCTGGCTCGCGACCTGGTGATTGCACCCTACGCCACCGCACTCGCCGCGATGGTCAAGCCGGTGGCCGCGTTGCGGAACCTGATGTCCCTGGAGCAACACGGCGCCCTGGGGCCCTACGGATTCTGGGACGCACTCGACTACACGCGGCCATCTCCCGGGATGGACTTTGCAATGGTCCAGACAGTGATGGCACACCACGCCGGGATGACGGTGGTGGCACTCACCAACGTGCTGCTCGACGACATCTGGCAAGACCGCTTCCATTCCGAGACGCTGGTGCGGGCCAACGAGCTGTTGCTGCAGGAGCGCACGCCGCGCAAGCTGGTGGTCCAGGATCCGCCGAGGGTGCCGGCAGTGTCGAGTCGTCGCAGCGTCACTGCCGAAGACGGAGCGGTGCGCCACTTCAGCGGCGTCGACTCCCCGGCGCCCCGGATCGCGCTGCTCGGGGACATACCCTACACCGTGATGATGACCCACGCCGGCGGTGGCTGGAGCAGGCACGATCGGATGGCGGTGACTCGCTGGCGGTCTGACCCCACCCGCGACAACTGGGGTCAGTTCTGCTACGTCCGCGACCTGGCGGAATCCCGCACCTGGTCGGCGGGCTTCCAGCCCACCGGTGCTCACGCCGATAGCTACGATGCGGAGTTCGCCGCCGACCGGGTCACCATCACCCGCCGTGATGGCAAGATCGAGACCCGCACCGAGGTGGCGGTGGTCGCCGCGGAATCCGCCGAGGTGCGCCGCGTCACGATCACCAATCACTCACACCGCACTCGAGAGCTGGAACTCACGAGCTATGCGGAGCTGGCGCTGGGGCCTGCCGACGCCGATGCGGCACATCCGGCGTTTGCCAACCTGTTCGTCGAGACCGAGTGGCACGAGTGGTGTTCGGCAATAACCGCTCGACGGCGCCCCCGGCAGCCGGATCAGGTGACCCCGTGGTACGTCCATCTCGTCGACGCAGGTGCCGGCAGGGTCGGCCGCGCCAGTTGCGAGACCGATCGTGCCCGCTTCATCGGTCGGGGCCGCAGCACGGCGCGACCGATCGCACTCGAACACGACGGCGATCTCTCCGGCACCACCGGTGCGGTGCTCGACCCGATCGCTGCCATTCGGGTGAGGATCTCGGTGGAGCCCGGCGAGTCGGTGTCGGTCGCATTCACCACCCTGATCGTGGAGTCCCGGGAGAAGGCGTTCGAACTGGCCGACCGCTACCACGACAGCCAGGCGATCGTGCGTGCATTCGACGTGGCGTGGATGGCGAGCCAGATCGACCTGCGCGAGGCGGAGCTGACGCCGGCCGATGCCGCCACCATCGAGGAGCTGGCCGGTCACATCCTGTTTCCGCACGACGTGCTGCGGCCAGCCAGCGACGATCTCGAGCGCAGCCGCGGCAGTCAGTCCACCCTCTGGAATCACGGCATCTCGGGCGACCTGCCGATCCTGCTCGTGACCATCAAGTCGGTCGATGGCCTGCCAACCGCACGCGAACTGTTCGTGGCCCACAGGTACCTGCGTCGACACGGACTCCAATTCGACCTGGTCGTGATTGTCGCCGAGGCGCACGATTACCTGCAGCAACTCAAGCTGGCAATCACCGAGGCGATGATCGCCGCGAGCGACGCGACCCTGATCGACCAGCCCGGTGGCGTGTTCATCCGCCGCCGGGATGCGTTCGATTCCGCCGAGTACCAGACGTTGCTCGCCACGGCAGGGCTGGTGATACCCTGCGACGGGCGTCCGGTGGCGCGCATCCTCGCGAACGCGCTCAATTCCAGGCAGCAACAGGCGCCACCTTCCCGGCATTCGACACAACCTCGCCGGTTGTTGCCGCCAGAGCCGCCTCGGTTGCAGGCCCTGCCCGGCGGCAACGGCCACGGTGCGCTGGAGGTCGATGGCAGTTACCGGATGATCATCCACGGCGATCACTTGCCGCCGGCACCCTGGGTCAATGTGATCGCAAATCCTGATGGTGGCTGCATCGTGAGCGAACGCGGGACGGGCGTGACCTGGTCATCGAGCGCCTATTTCTACCGGTTGACGCCGTGGCACAACGATCCCGTCTCCGACCCGCCTTGCGACGTGATCTACATACAGGATGCCTCATCGGGCGACCTCTGGAGTGCCACCCCCGCGCCCCTCGGCGGCAACGATCCGTTCGAGGTGATTCACTCGCCGGGCGTGAGCACCTTCCGTCACGGCCACGGCGACATCGCCTGTGAACTCACCATCGGCGCCCCGGACGGGCTCGCAGGCAAGCTGTCGCTGCTTCGGCTCACCAACGAAGGCAGCAATTCGCGCACCCTCGCCATCACCTGCTACTCCGAGTGGGTCCTCGGAGTGCGTCGCGAGATCACCGCGCCACACGTGCGCACCTGGCTGGCTTCGGATGGCAGTGCAATACTCGCCCGGAACCGATTCGAGGGGGCATTCGCGGAGCGGGTCGCGTTCCTCAAGCTGACCACGCCGGTGACATCCGCAACCGCAGACCGTGCCGGGTTTCTGGGCCGGCACGGCAGCCTCGAGAATCCGGCCGCGCTCACCGGCGCCGGCCTGGACAACAACACCGGAGTCAGCCGAGACCCCTGCGCTGCATTGCAATCGATCATCACGCTGGAGCCGGGCCAGAGCTTCGAGACTGCGGTTGTCCTCGGCTCCGCCGACGATGAACAGGCGGCTCACGCGGTGCTGCAGGGCCTCGATTCCACCGCGGAATGCCGCAGCCTCCTGGAGAAGTCTGTCCGCGGCTGGCGGGATCGGCTCGGGGTGATTCAGGTGCGAACGCCAAGCGCCGATCTGGATGCGATGCTCAACACCTGGGCGCTCTATCAGGGGCTGGCAAGCCGGATGTGGGCGCGCACCGGGCTCTACCAGAGCAGCGGCGCGTACGGATTCCGCGACCAGTTGCAGGACGTGATGGCTTTCGTGTACGCAGAGCCGATGATTGCGCGTGAGCATCTGTTGCGCGCTGCGTCACGGCAGTTCATCGAGGGCGATGTGCAGCACTGGTGGCACCCGCACAGCGGCAACGGTGTCCGCACCCGCTTCTCGGACGACCTGGCCTGGCTGCCCTTTGTTGCCGACCACTACGTGCGCACCACCGGCGACGATGCGATTCTCGACGAGGTCGTACCGTTCATCGAGATGCGCCAGCTCGAGCCGCACGAACACGAGATCTACCAGCAGCCGCAGGTGTCGGACCAACGGGCCAGTCTGTACGAACACTGCATCCGCGCACTGCGTCGCGCCTGCACCCGGGGGCCGCACGGCCTGCCACTGATCGGCGGCGGCGACTGGAACGACGGCTTCTCGCGGATCGGCATCGAGGGTCGCGGCGAAAGCGTGTGGCTGGCGTGGTTCCTGATCACCACCTGCACGCGAATGGCCCGGCACGCCAGCAACCGCGGCGATGACGCCGTGGCGAGCGAGTTGCTGTCCCACGTCGCCGACTATTCGCGGGCAGTGGAGCAGCACGCCTGGGACGGCGAGTGGTATCGACGGGCCTGGTTCGATGACGGTACTCCGCTGGGTACCGCCGGGGCGACTGCCTGCGAGATCGATTCGATCGCCCAGAGCTGGAGCGTGATCTCGGGCGCGGGATCCAGCGAGCGCCAGCGCACCGCGATGGCATCCCTCAGGCGCAAACTGGTGGATCACGACGCCCGTCTCATAAAGTTGCTCACGCCACCGTTCGATCACGACGACCTGGACCCCGGCTACATCCGCGGCTACCTGCCCGGGGTGCGCGAGAACGGTGCCCAGTACACCCACGGCGCCCTGTGGGCGGTGCAGGCAATGGCGCTGCTGGGCGACGGCGAGCAGGCCTGGGAGATGTACCAGATGCTGATCCCGTTTACCCACGCCGACACACCCGAGGCGGTGGAGGTCTACCGGGTCGAGCCGTATGTGGTCGCTGCCGATGTATACACCGCCCTGGGCCATCGTGGCCGCGGCGGCTGGACCTGGTACACCGGCTCGGCGAGCTGGATGTACCGGGTCGGCCTGGAATCATTGCTCGGATTCACGCTCCGCGGCGACACCCTGTCTCTGTCACCGTGCGTTCCGGAGTCGTGGCCGGAGTTCACGATCGATTATCGCCGCGGTGCGAGCCGGTACACCATCACCGTGCGCAGGCCCGCGCAACTGCGGGTGCGCGGGACCAGGATTTCCGTCGACGGACAGGTGCAGCCGGGCGACTCGTTCCGGGTGACCGACGATGGGCGCGATCACGTGGTGACCATCGAGCCACGCGACGGCTAGGTGCGGTCCTTGAGGTCCTCGGCTGCGCCATTGTGCCGGGCGCAGTGCACGCAGCAGAAGATTCCGCCCTCGGATTCGACACCGTGGCCGATGATGTGACAGCGACAGTGTGCACACACCGGTGCGACCTTGTGGATCGCGCACTCGAACGAATCGAAGGTGTGGGTGGTGCCGTCGTGTGTGGTGAGCGTGAACGCCTTGTCGTAGACGTTGCCGCAGGTTGCGCAGGGCTTCATTGCTGCCTCCGTTGGTCAGCCGGCGCGGGTCTCGCCGCCCAGCGGCGAAATGACCTGGCCGGTGATGTAACTGGAATCGGCGTTGGATGCGAGGAACACGTAGGCTGGTGCAATCTCTTCCGGCTGCGCCGGACGTCCCATCGGGACATCCGCGCCGAACTTCTCGACCTCGTCCGCGTCGCGCT
>CBFGRM010000005.1:0-71153 GCA_965651205.1 uncultured bacterium | reverse complement strand
CACTAGGTTCCAGGTTCGAGTCCTGGTCGGGGCATCAGCAAGACCGCGTCGCTGCCGGGTTCCCGCCCGGTCGCGGCGCGGAGTCGTCTCCGGGGTCCGCATCGGCGACGACATCCGTCAACAAGGAGCGCCCGGGTGACCACCGCAGCACTCTCCCACCTCATCGCCGGCAACACGCACAAGTCGCACGGCACCGCCACCCACGAACGACACAACCCTTCCGATCGTCGTGAACTCCTGCACCTGGCAGCCATCGGCGACGCCGCGGACGTGGCTGCTGCGGTCGACGCCGCCACCAATGCGTTCGCAGCGTGGCGACGCACTACCGGTCCCGCACGCGCCGAGTTGCTGCACAAGTGGGGCGAGGCGATTGCCGCTCGTCACGAAGAACTGGCGCAGGCGATCGCACGCGAGGTTGGCAAGCCGATCGGCGAAGCGCGCGGCGAGGTGAGTCGCGCGGTGGTGATCTGCCGCTACTACGCCGGCGAGGCGGTGCGCGATATCGGTGCGGTGATCCCGGCTCAGGCCGGCGACACGATGCAGTACACGCTGCACGATCCGGTCGGTCCTGTTGCCCTCATCACCCCGTGGAACTTCCCCGCCGCGATCCCGCTCTGGAAGGCAGCGCCAGCACTGGCCTTCGGCAACACCGTGGTGCTCAAGCCGTCCGAACACGCCAGCGGCATCGCCACGATGCTGGCTGAATGCGCCGTCAACGCCGGTTTGCCGCCTGGCACCTTCAACGTGGTACTGGGTGACGGCGGCACCGGTGCCGCGCTGGTGGAGCATCCCGGAATCCGGGCGATCTCGTTCACCGGTTCGGGTGCCGTCGGGGCCCGGATCCAGGCCGGCGCCGCCGCGCGGAACATCCGTTGCCAGGCCGAAATGGGCGGCAAGAACGTGGTGATAGTGACCGCGCGCGGCAATCTCGAGCGGGCCGCTCAGCTCACTGCCGCTGGTGCGTTCCGGTACGCCGGCCAGAAGTGCACCGCCACTTCCCGAGTGATCGTCGAGTCGGGTGTGATGGAACCGTTCCTGTCGCATCTCGACGCCGCGATGAAGCAACTGTCGCTGGGGCCGGTCACCGAACCGGATGCGGCCATCGGCCCACTGATCACCGAGGCGGCGCGACAGCGGGTCGAGTCAGCGATCGGGGCTGCAGGGCTCACTCCCGCACTCAGGTCCGCGATTCCCGATGGCCCGGAGTGGGCCCACGGCAATTGGATCGCGCCGCAACTGTTCCGCCTTGACGATGCCACCAATCCGCTGGCACGCGAGGAACTGTTCGGTCCGGTATTGGTTGCACTGGAGGCACGAGACCTCCCGCACGCGATCGCGCTTGCCAACGACAGCCGTTACGGCCTGTCGGCCTCGTGCTTCACCAGCGACCTCCACGAGGCCTGGCAATACATCCGTGAGATCGAGGTCGGGCTGGTGCGCGTCAACGGCGACACCACCGGCGTCGATCCCCACGCACCCTTCGGTGGCGTGAAGGGTTCCAGCTCGGGGTCGCGGGAACAGGGCCCCGCCGCACGAGAGTTCTACACCGAGATCCGCACCGTCCAGATTCATACCTGAGAGGAACACCGATGTCGCGCGAGATGTGGCAGGGAGTATTTCCGGCAATCACCACACCCTTCGACTCCGATGGCGGCGTCGATCACGAGTTCCTCGCGGGTCACTCCCGTCGCCTGGTCGCCGCTGGTTCGCGCGGCATCGTGGCACTCGGCTCACTCGGCGAGGGCGCCACGCTGACGTTCGACGAGAAGGTCGAGGTGCTCGGCACCCTGGTCAAGGCGGTTGGCGACCGGGTGCCGGTGGTAGCCGGCATCGCGGCTCTCTCCACCGACGAGGCAGTGAGACTCGCGCAGGCTGCGGCCAAGGTCGGCTGTCGCGGGCTGATGGTGCTGCCACCATACGTTCACAAGGGTGATTGGCCCGAAACCCGGGCCCACGTGCTTGCCGTGATCAATGCGACGCCGCTGTCGTGTATGCTGTACAACAACCCCGCTGCCTACGGGATCGACTTCACCCCGGAACAGGTTCGCGAACTGGCCGACGCCGACAACCTGCACGCGGTCAAGGATTCCAGCGGTGATGTCCGCCGCATCACTGCAATGCGCGCCCTGCTGGGCGACCGGCTGGCGCTGTTTGTCGGGCTCGATGACGCGCTGGTGGAGGGGGTGGCGGCAGGCGCGACCGGCTGGGTGGCCGGCCTGGTGAACGCCCTCCCCGAGGAATCGGTGCTGTTGTTCGAACACGCTGCCGAGGGCCGCAGCGCCGAGGCGCGCAAGTTGTACGAATGGTTCCTGCCGCTGCTCAAGCTGGACACCGTTCCGAAGTTCGTGCAGTTGATCAAGCTGGTACAGAAGGAGTGTGGCCTGGGTTCGGAGCGGGTCAGACCGCCACGACTCGAGCTCGAGGGCGCCGAGCGCGATTTGGCTATGGCCGTCATCAACGAACGCCTGGCGATGCGGAAGGTGAACCGGGCGTGAGACCGAGCGGGCCGGTCGAAGTGGTCGATTCGCACACCGAAGGCGAGCCGACCAGGGTGGTGATAAGCGGCTGGCCGCTGCCGCCCGGCGGCAGCGTGGCGGAGCGGCTCGAGGTCCTCAAGCGCGATTTCGATTCGTGGCGACGCGCGGTCGTGCTCGAGCCGCGTGGACACGAGGCCATCGTGGGTGCACTGCTGTTGCCGCCCGACCGGCCCGAAGCGGCGACCGGCGTGGCGTTTTTCAACGACATCGGCTGGTTGGGAATGTGCGGTCACGGACTGATCGGCGTGGTGCGCACGCTGGAGCATCTCGGTCGGCTCGAGCCGGGAAGGGTGGAGGTCGACACCCCGGTCGGGCCAGTGAGTGCGCTGCTGGAGGAGGACGGGGCGGTGACTATCCGGAACGTGCCAGCCCGGTTGCATCGTCGCGACGTGAGCGTGACTGTCGATGGCATCGGCACGGTCACCGGCGACGTGGCCTGGGGTGGCAACTGGTTCTTCCTCGCCAGGATCGAACACCCGCCACTGGACCTGGCGCACCGCGCCGAATTGCTGCAGATCACCACCTCGATCCGCAACGCACTGAGCTCGGCCGGAATCACCGGTGACGACGCCGGAGTCATCGATCACGTCGAGCTGTTCGGTCCACCCACCCGGCCCGACGCGGACTCGCGCAACTTCGTGCTGTGTCCGGGGTCTGCGTATGATCGTTCGCCCTGCGGCACCGGCACGTCGGCCAAGATGGCCGCGCTGCACGCGCGCGGTGAGCTGGAGGTGGGGCAGTTGTGGCGACAGGAGAGCATCATCGGTTCGAGGTTTGTCGGCTGGTTGGAACCGGTCGACGGCAAGCTCATCCCGCACGTCCGCGGCCGGGCATTTGTCACCGCGCGCGCCACGCTGTTGTTCGATGAAGCGGACCCGTTCGCTACCGGGCTGGGATGACCAGCGACGTGGTGGTGATCGGCGCCGGCGTGGTGGGCGCGGCGGTCGCCGACCTGCTGGCACCACACCTGCGCGTCACGGTGGTCGAATCCGACTTTGCCGGAGCTGGCAGCACCGGTGCTGCGATGGGTCACATCGTGGTGATGGACGACTCACCGGCGCAACTGCGGCTGTGTCACCTGTCCCGGGTGCGCTGGCAGCAGATGTTCGAGGAATTGCCTGACAGTGCCGAACCGGTGCGCACCGGCACGCTGTGGTTGGCGGACTCCGATGAAGAACTGGATGCCGCCCGCGACAAGGTTGCCCGCTTTCGCAACGAGGGTGTCGCCGCCGAGCTGCTGGACTCCATTCAACTGCGGGAGGCAGAACCAGCCACCAGGCCCGGCCTGGCCGGGGCGCTCCGGATTCCCGACGACCTGGTCTGCTATCCGCCGGTGATCGCCCGCGCGTTGCTCGAACGGGCGCTCGGTCGTGGTGCCGAGTACCGTCGGGCTCGCGCGATTTCGATCGGCGGCGAAGGAGTCAGGCTGGCAGATGGTGGGCTGATCAGCACAGGGCAGATCGTTGTGGCGGCAGGATCGCGATCCGCCGACCTGATACCCGACCTGCCAGTGGTGCCCCGTCGCGGACACCTGGTGATCACCGATCGACAGCCGGTCCGCATCAATCACCAGCTCGTCGAGCTCGGATACCTGCACACTGCTCACACCTTGGGCGGTGCCTCGGTGGCGTTCAACGTGCAACCGCGGCGCACCGGTCAATTGCTGATCGGCTCCTCACGCGAGCTGGTGGGACACGACCCCGCAATCAACCGCGAACTGGTGGGCGGGATGCTATCTCGCGCGATAGGTTTCGTGCCTGGACTCGGCGGCGCACCGGTGTCGCGCACCTGGGTGGGCTTCAGGCCGGCCACCCCGGACTCGCTGCCACTGATCGGCGAATGGCCCGCGATGCCCGGCACCTGGATCGCAACCGGCCACGAGGGACTCGGCATCACGATGGCGCCTGTCACAGCAGAACTGATCGCCAGTGCCATTCTCGGCGACGCACCGCCGCTCGACCCGGCACCGTATCGTCCCGACCGTCCGATGCCCCAATTGGCGGCCGCGTGAGCCAGGTTACCGTGTTCATCGATGGCGTGCCGAGGCGGGTGCCGGATGACGTCACTGTGGCAGTCGCGTTGCTGTCGAACGGAGTCCTGGCGTTTCATCGGTCCCCGAACGGTTCCCCGAGGGCACCGCTCTGCGGGATGGGAACCTGCCAGGAATGTCGGGTCACCATCGACGGCAAGGCCGGTGTGCGAGCCTGCGTCACGCCGGTGGCCGAGGGAATGCAGGTGGAGACCGGATCTTGAGTCGCGGCCGCGGAGCTGACGTGGTGGTAGTCGGGGGCGGCCCGGCCGGCCTGGCTGCCGCCAGGGCGGCGACGGATGCCGGTCGGCGAGTCCTGCTGCTCGATCTCAACCCGCGACTCGGCGGCCAGATCTGGCGGCATCGTTCCGGCGACAAGTTGCCGCCCGCTGCCCGCAGGATCCTGGCGTCGGTTGTCCCTCCGGCGGTTGCGGTGGCACCCCGTGCAACTGTCGTCGACGTGATCTCGCCAACCGAACTGGTGGTGTCGTTCTCGGGCAGGATAGCGCGGATCGAAACAGACGCGGTGATCATCGCGACCGGTGCGGTCGAACGGTTGCTGCCGTTTCCGGGTTGGACATTGCCCGGTGTGGTTGGTGTCGGAGGTCTGCAGGCCCTTGTAAAGAACGGATTGCACGTCGGCGGCAACCGGGTGGTCATCGCGGGGAGCGGCCCGTTGGCCTTGCCGGTTGCGGCCACGCTCACTGCTGCCCGCGCCGAGGTGTTGCTGATCGGCGAACAGGCGAGCGCAACAGCGGTGCGCCGGTTCGCTGCAAGGGCGTTGTCGGCACCGGGCAGGGCGGTGCAGGCGGCCACCCTGCGCTGGGCCACGCGCAGCACGCCGTATCGGACCGACTGCTGGCCACTGCGCGCCATCGGTGGTGAACGACTGGAGCAGGTCGTGATGCAGGTGGGAGAGCGGGAGCAGACAATCGACTGCGACTGGCTCGCCACCAATGTCGGGCTGGTGCCGCGCACCGACCTCGCCCGGCTGCTTGGTTGCAGTGTCGATCACGAAGGGGTGGTGGTAGACGAACGACAGGCCACCTCGGTGCCGGGAGTGTTCGCGGCCGGAGAGTGTTGTGGCGTCAAGGGCGACGAAGGCGCGATCGTCGAAGGAACCATCGCCGGACTAGCGGCGGCGGGAATAGCCGAGCTGCCACGTCGGCTCCGACGCCGCCGGGCTGCCGCGCACAGCTTCGGCAAGCTGCTCGAAGCGACATTCGCACCCCGCAGTGAGCTGAATCGGAGGGTGAGCGATGACACGATAGTGTGTCGTTGCGAGGATGTTCGGCGGGGCCAACTGGATCCGGAGTGGACCGCGCGCCAGGCCAAGCTCTGGACCCGGATCGGAATGGGTGCCTGTCAGGGCACGGTGTGTGGTCCCGCCTGCGAAGTGATGTTTGGTTGGAGCGGCAACAATGCCAGGCCGCCGCTGGTGCAACTGCCGGCCTCCGAGTGGGCCAGTGCCCTCACTCCGGCGACTGATCACTCCAGGCGCGACGAGCCCGCTCAACCAGCTCCCTGAGTCGTTCCGCATCCGCGGCGCCCAGAGCCGAAATCAACTCGGCGTCCAACTCACTCCACACTCGTCGCACGTTCACTTCCAGCAACCGCGCCCTCGGCGTGGGATGAATCCGCATCACACGCGAGTCGTCCTGGTCGCGACGTCGTTCGACCAGGCCACCCCGCTCCAGTCGATGCACCATCCGGGTGATCGTTGGCGGCTCCACCCCGAGCTGCTCCGCCAGATCTGCCTGACGCAACCCGGGTTGCTGCCACAGCAGCATCAGCAACGCGTCCTGACCAGGATGCAGGCCGTGCGGTGCCAGGAGGTTGGTGTGACGAGCACGGAGCAGTCTGGCGAAGGACAGCAGTGATTCGGATATCTCGGGCATCGTGCGGTCGAGGGGTGAACGGGGACACGGAAGGTAGCCGTCAGGACGGGCAAGTAGTTGCCCGGGAAAGCCGAGTGAGATATTCTCATTTACCAACTCGTTCGTATTCATTCTCATTCGCAATCGAGTGCAACTATATGCGTTACCGTTTGCCCGCCTTCGCCGCCATCGCTGTATCGCTTGTTGGCGGCCCTCTCGCCGCCCAAACCACCGGGCTCCTGGTGGTGGCCCACGGTGCGGACTCCACCTGGAACGCCCTGGTCGACGAGGTGGTGGCCCAGGTCCGTTGGGATGGTCCGGTAGAGACTGCGTTCCTGATGGGTGATGCGGCTCACCACGGCGAGGGCTGGAACGACGCGCTCAGGAAGGTGGAGGCGAGGGGGGCCACCAGGTTGGTGGTGGTGCCGTTGATGGTTTCGAGTCACGGTGCTCACACCCGGCAGATCGGCCACTATGCGGGTCTGATTCCCGAGCTTCCTGCCGCGTTGGCTGGCCACGTCCACGGCCCGGTCAATCATCCGACGATGGCGGTGGCCGTGACTCCGGCGCTCGACGCGTCGCCGGAGTTGGGCACCATTCTGCTCGATCGTTGGCGGGCGCTCGACCCTGCCGATCGCACCCGACCGGTTGTGCTGGTTGCCCACGGTCCCACTTCGGAGCAGGATGCTCGCCGGTGGGAGGCAGCGTTGCTGAAGGCAAACCAGCCCTTGATCGCCGAGCTCGATGGCAAGCCGCTAAGGGTCGGACTGCTTCGTGATGATGCACCCGCCCCGGTGCGCGCCCGCGCGGTCGCAGCCATTCGGGACACCATCACGGCGCTTGCCGGTGCGAGTGGCGGTGATGTGCTGGTGATGACGGTGCTGGTTTCGAGCAGTGGCCTCAATGTGGTCCGGGTACCGACAGACCTGGCCGGCACCCCGATGCGCTACGCCGGCGTGGTGCTGAGTCCGCACCCAGCGCTTGCCCGCTGGATCGAGCGCGTCGCGGGCGAGGCCCGCTAGGGCTGGTCACTCGCGTGGAGTTGCGCTGCCGCTCAGCACGGCGGTGAGGGCGATCGCCGCTGCGGCCAGCAGCAGCTCGAATTGAATTGTGCGGCGGAGTGCCGCTCCGGATTCCGGTTCCGCTGCGGCGACCTTGGGAGTTATGACGCGCCAGTTGCGATACCCGGTCGCGGCGATCGCCGCCACCACGACCAGCTTGGCGCAGAGCAGCCTGCCCCACGTTGTGGTCCAAAGGTCGGCAACCGCATCGGTGTACACCAGCGCCGCCACCGCGCCGCTCAGCACCACCAGCGCACCACCGGCCCGCGCCAGCTTGCTGAAGTTGTCGAGGATCCGCGTCAGCCTGCCGTGGTCGCGCGAGTCGAGCAGGCTCGGGAATACTGCCATCGACAGCACGGCAAGGGTGCCGAGCCACAGGCCACCGCCGAGCAGATGGGTGAAGTGAACGGCCCGACCGAGCAGCAGTGGCGACCAGAACGGATCGACGCCGTGACCCATCCCCGCCTGCGCCAGCAGCAAGCCGATGGTTGTGCTCCAGGTGAGCACGAGCAACCCGATCGGCGCGGCACGCAGCAACCAGCTCAGCGAAAGCAACGCGAACGCGAGCACCGCACCAACCAACCAGCCCACTCCCCAGCTTCCGGTGCCGAGCACGATCCTCGCCAGTTCGGGATCGATCGGCATCCCCGGATCGGTGAATGCCAGCACCTGCAGTGCGCCGCGCAGCAGCCAGAGTGTGAGCAGGAACCACGCGAACAGGCCGGGCAGCCGACTGAGCCAGCCACCGATAATCATCGCCTGGGAACTCTGCTGGTCGAGTCCGGCGCGCCTGACCAGCAGCAACGAAGTTGCCGTGCCCACCAGCACCAGGAGGGTGGCGAGGATCAGGCCCCGCACCACGGGGGCGAGGATCTCAACCACGGCAGTCAGCGCAGTAGCCGTGCAACAGCAGGTCGTGGCCGGTCACCACGAAGCCGGCCGGAACCCGTTCGGAACCGCCTGGCGAGTCGCAGGGCACGTCGAACACCCGACTGCACTTGCTGCACCGGAAATGATGGTGATGTTCCTTGCCGGCAAGTTCGTACCGGTTCGCTTCACCGGGCAGCCCGACTTCTGCCAGCCATCCCTCCTCGACCAGTGCGCGTATGTTGCGGTAGACCGTGGCGATCCCCAGCCCGCGGGCTTCGTGTTGCGCGATCCGGTGGGCCTCCGGCGGTGATAGTGGTCGGCCGGCGCTCTGGAACGCCCTCCGGATCGCACCGCGCTGCCTGGTGTTCCGAACCATCGTTGCTCCGGTGATGTGGCTGATACAATACTAGGCTTGATCGGGGCCAATACCCATTGGAGGAGGATACAATGTCGAGTCGAAACCTGGCGATTGGCGCCCTGGCCGGTGTGCTGCTGTTCCCACCGGTGATTGCCGCCCAGGACGCTGCAGGGGATCCACCGATCCGGCTGGTGGTCCATCTCGGCGTCGACCAGCTCCGACCCGACTACCTGATGCGCTGGCAGGGCGAGTTCGATGGTGGACTCGGTTGGTTGCTCCGTGAGGGAGTCTTCTACCAGGCCGGTGAACAGGACCACGCGGTCACCCAGACCGCGCCGGGGCACGCCTCGATGCTTTCGGGACGCTGGCCCGCCCGGACCGGAATCATCAGCAACGACCTCGGCGTGGGCGATCCGCTGTCACCTCTGGTGGGCACTGGTGGAAGCGGCGCTTCGCCACATCGATTCAGCGGCACCACGTTGGCCGACTGGATGCTTGCCACCGATCCCGACACCAGGGTGTTGTCGGTGTCCCGCAAGGATCGCGGTGCAATCCTGCCGATCGGCAGGGCCAGATTGCCGGTGTTCTGGTACTCGAAGGGGCGCTTCACCACCTCGCTCTGGTACTCCGACTCGTTGCCGACCTGGTTGGCGGAATGGAACAACAGCAACCCGATCGCACCGCTTCGCGGTCGGGCGTGGAATCCGCTGCCCGGCAGCAACTACCCCGAGAGTGACGAGCGCGACTTCGAGACCGCCGGTCGTTCGCCCCGCTTCCCGCACGTGATTCCCGAGGACTCGGCCGCTGCCGAGTCGGCGATCGGCGATTTTCCGGTGATGGACTCGCTCACGCTCGACGTGGCCTGGCGTGGTTTCAAGGCGGAGCACCTCGGCCAGCGCGACGGCACCGACCTGCTTGCCGTGTCGCTGTCCACCACTGACGCCGTCGGCCATACCTGGGGACCGGGTTCGGTGGAAGTTCACGACCAGGTGCGTCGGCTCGATCGCCATCTGGCCTGGTTCTTCGATTCACTCGCCACGGTGGTTCCGCTCGACCGGATCGCGATCTCACTGACAGCGGATCACGGCGTGCAGGAATATCCCGAGGCCACCGGCAGGACCGGTCGGGTGTCGATCTCGGCGATCGGACGAGAGCTGGCGGCGTGGGCCCGCCAGCGTTACGCGATCAACCTGGACGTTTCGATTCCGAGCGGGTTGCTCCTGGCCGACACCCGCGCCCTCACGGCGCGTGGAGTGGACGTGCCGCGGCTGGCCGATTCGGTGGCACGGCTGGCGGCGGCGGTGCCGGGAGTGCGGCGGGTGTTCACGCCGACCTCGCTTGCCCTGACCGGCGACGCCGAAGCGATGCGCTGGCGCAGGCAGATCGGTGCCGACACTGACTGGCTGATCGCCGTGTCGGTGGAGCCGGGCTGGGTCTGGGGCAGCAGTACTTCCTCGACCGGACACGGCACGACCAACCTCGACGATGTGCGGGTGCCGATCATCTTCCGCGTGCCGGGTGTGCGGGCGGCAAGGGTTGACCGACCGGTCGGGGTGGTGGACATTGCCCCCACCCACGCAAGTTTGCTTGGTATCTCCCCCACCGAACCGCTGGATGGCCGTCCGCTGCCGGAGGTCGTCCGAATCCCGAGGTGAGCCCGATGCGTCGTCGACTGTTGCTGCTTCTCCTGCTGGTTCCCGTGCTGCTGCCGGCGCAGGCCGACGACGCGCTCACTCACGCCCGCGAACTGCTGGCGAGTCAGCCGATCTTCGACGGCCACAACGACCTGCCGTGGGAGATCCGGATCAATCCGGTGTCGAAGATGTCGGTCGAGGCATACCCGCTGCGCACCCGGGCGCCGGGCCAGACCGACTTCCCCCGACTGCGCGAAGGTGGAGTCGGGGCACAGTTCTGGTCGGTCTACATTCCGGGTGAATACGCCGACTCCGGCTTCGCGCGGATGCAACTCGAGCAGATCGACATCGCCCGACGGATGATCGAGATGTATCCCGATGTGCTCGAGCTGGCACTCACGGCCGATGACGTCAGGAGGATCCGCAACAGCGGCAAGATCGCGTCGCTGCTCGGAATGGAAGGCGGTCACGCGATCGAGAACTCGCTCGGCGCATTGCGTGCCTACTACGACCTCGGCGTCCGCTATATGACGCTGACGCACAACGTCACCCTCGACTGGGCAGACGCCGCTTCCGACATCGCCCGCTACGAGGGGCTGACCGACTTCGGCCGCGAGGTGGTGCGCGAGATGAACCGGCTCGGGATGATCGTCGACCTCAGTCACGTGTCGGTGGCGACGATGCACGATGCTCTCGACGCCTCTGCGGCACCGGTGATGTTCTCGCATTCGTCTGCCCGCGCAATCCTCGATCACCCCCGCAATGTTCCCGATGACGTGCTGGCACGGATGAAGCAGAATGGTGGCGTGGTGATGGTCACCTTCGTCGGCTCGTTCATCTCCAACCGGATGAGGGAGTGGAACCGCGAGGGGCTCCGCGCGACGGAGCACATCACCGAGCCGGCTGCCCGACGCGATGCACTGCAGGCCTGGCGCCAGTCCAACCCGCAGCCGCAGGCAAGCGTGGCGGAACTCGCCGATCACATCGAGCACGTGCGCGACGTGGCCGGCATCGATCACGTCGGACTCGGCGGCGACTACGACGGCACCAGTCAGTTGCCCGAGGGAATGGAAGACGTGTCGGGCTATCCGCTGATCTTCGCCGAGTTGATCCGGCGGGGCTGGAGCGACGCCGACCTGCTCAAGCTGGCCGGCGGCAACATTCTCAGGGTGCTGGAAGAGAACGAGAAGGTGAGCGCCCGGCTGGCTTCCTGATCACCCACCAGCCGAATGCAAGGATCGCCGCCGCGATGGCGAACCACTGGAACACGTAGGAGAGATGGGGCCCGTTGTCCAGCAGCGGCGGCTCGACCGCCGGCAGGGCACCGGGTCCCGTTTCGCCACCCTCGAGGTAGAGCACCATCGCTGGCGCATCCGGCCGCCGCTGTTTCGCCACGGCCGAATCAAATCGCCACCAGGTGGTGTCACCGTCAACCACGAAAGGTTGACCCGCATCGTCGGTCACCGGCAACGCCTGGAGTTCACCCTCGATGACAACGGTGCCCGACACCGGTGCCGCGATCGGGCCGGTTCGGATCCCGTCGGATGCGTGAGCGAAGCCGCGCAGCACCCAGATCTCGCCGCCACTGCCGTCCAACCGAAACGGCGTCACCACGTGCACGCCGGGCGCTTGGTTGTGAACCCGGTTGCGAAGCAGCACACTGCCGGTCGGCTCGAAGTGGCCGGTGGCCCTGGCGGTCCGTCCCGGTGTGGCTGGCTCGGTTGCCAGGTCGATCGGCGGCGCGTTGCGCGCGGCTCGCAGCACTTCGTTGCGAGCACTCCTCTCCTGGTGACGATCGAGTTGCCAGAAGCCGAGTCTCACGGCAACCGCAGCCGACAAGACCACCAGTAGCAGCGCCAGCCGTTGACCGGAGCGGGACATCAGTGACCCTCCGATTGGACACCCGGGGCCCGGTGTCCAGCGGGTTCGTATGTGCCAAACCGTTGCCCCATCACAAGATAGGCGATTGGTACGCGGCGTGCACAAGTTGTCGTCGCCAACGTCACCGTCGGCAGCAAGTTCAATCCCGGCACTCCGAAGGAGAGGCCTGATATGGTCCGCAATGTGTTGATTCTTCTTGCCGCCGCTGCGATGGTGGCCCCATTCTCACTCGAGGCCCAGGGCCGTCGCGATCGCGGCCTGGTCGAACGCGCGCCTGCCAACCTGCGAGGTGGCTTCTACATCACCGGTGGACTCGGTGCCGGCGCCGAACAGTTCAAGTTCTCCGACGAGGCAGAGTGGACCGAGAAGCTCACCAAGCCCACTTTCACCCTGCGGCTCGGCGGTACCCCTGATGCCCACGTCCGCGTCGGCGCGGAGTTGTTCGCCTGGTCTGCCGAGACGGAAGACGGTACCGAGAGCTTCGGAACGGTGCTCGGCGTGATCCAGGTCTACCCGATGCGCGACGGTGGACTGTGGCTCAAGGCGGGCGGTGGTGTGGCCGAGAGTGCGGTCGACTTCTTCAACGGTGCCCGCACCTCCGAGTCGGGCTTCGCGTGGACCTTCGGTGCCGGCTATGAGATCCAGCTTTCGCGGTCGCTGGCAATCGGGCCCGCGGTGGAGCTGTATCAGGGCTCCTTCCAGCGCCGTGGCGAGCCGACCCTGAACGAGCGGGTGCTCAACATTGGTGGCCAGATCACCTTCCAGACTGGCGGTCGGCGGCGTTGACCCCCACGGGCGCGGCGGCTATGTTTTCGCCCGCCGCGCCCTGGTGGTGAAACTGGTAGACACGCTATCTTGAGGGGGTAGTGCCGAAAGGCGTCGCGGTTCGAATCCGCGCCAGGGCATCGCGTTTGAGCCTCGCCACTGTAGCTCAGGGGTAGAGCACTCGATTCGTAATCGAGCGGTCGTGAGTTCAAATCTCACCAGTGGCTCTCTCCCGGCGATGCATACGGGCACTGTGACACGAATCGGGACGGGGGACGACATCTGCGGATGCCGTCCCCCGTTCGGCATTCACGTCGGGCTGGACTGATTCACGAAATCAGCCTCGCGATGAACTGCCGGGCGCTGTTCGCCGCCGGCCGACCGATGGTGTGACCCATCCCCTCGAAGGGATGTGACTCGAGCTCTGCGCCTGCCGCCTTGAGAGTCTCCCATCCCACCTCGGCGTGCGCAAACGGTACTGAGCCGTCGGCGGTGCCGTGTCCCCACCAGATTGGCGTTCCAGCCACCGTCTCGCTGGTGACCCGCACCGACGGGTGATCGGCGATGAATCCGGAAAAAACCAGGATCCCGGCGGCGCTGCCCGGATGCCTGAGCGACCACGCCAGCGACGAAGTGCCACCCTGCGAGAATCCGCCGACGAGCAGAGGCGAAGCGCTGCGACCCAGGGTGGCCGGCAGGTCGCGAAGGAAGGTGGCCAGCGTTTCCTGACCCGCCTCGAATGACTCGGGTTCCGGGGTGGTACCCCCGATGAAGCGGTACCACGCCCAGCCGGGTCCGTAGCCCCAGGGACGGCCGGGAAAGGGCGCTCGGGGCGACACCACGGTTGCGGTGGGTGCCAGCATCCGGCCCAGTGGTGCGAGGTCGCGCTCGTCCGCGCCACGTCCGTGCAACAACACCAGCAGTGGACCACCGGCGGGGCCTTCTTCGAGTTGGAACTCGAGCGGCAGGGACATCTCCGATTCTCCCGGGACAAAGGTGGTGAATGGTTGCCCCGTTCCCCCTGTTCCCGCTACCTTCGTCGACCGGAACGGGACGTGGCGCAGTCCGGTAGCGCACTACCTTGGGGTGGTAGGGGTCGCGGGTTCAAATCCCGCCGTCCCGATAAGACAAGATGCCCCGCCGACCTGCGACGGTCGGCGGGGCATCGTGTTTGGTGCTGAATTACTGCAGTCCCAGGAGCGAGAACGGCGAGTCCTTGGCTACCCCGTCCGGATCGAAACATTCCACCCACACGGTGGTCGTACCACCGGGAGTCGAGGTGTTCGCCCACTGGTCAACGTGACAGCGGGCAGGATCATCTCCGACGGCGGAGATAAGGAAGGTCTCCTCGAAATCGCCGGTGCGGTGGAACCCGAAGAAGTGCACCGTGTACTTGCCCACCGCGGAGCGGTTGATGGTCACGTCGCCGGTTGGCAGCACGGCACCATTGTCCGGCGAGTACGCCGCCGTCGTCGGCTGATCGGCCAGGGCAAACACCATTTGGGCATCTTCCCTGGGCTGCTCCACCAGCAGAACGGTGAACCGTGAGTTCATCGGCGCGCCATCGGGGCCGAAGCAGCGCACCTCGATGACCATCTCATCGGGCACCTGATCCCCCGTCAGGTTCCAACCCCCCACCTGGCAGGTCGCCTGACTGGCGTAGGCGTTGACGATGACGCTCTCCCGCTGGCTGTCGTCGCTGCGCTTCAGGCCCTCGAAGCTGATCCGATAGACTCCCTCGCCCATCCGGACTCCGAGAATCCGGCCACCGGAAGAGTTGAAGCTGTACGCCTGCGAGGGATTGCCCGATGCTTCGGGGCTGGAATACCAGGCGAACCCGAACCTGCCCGGGAAGGCCGTTGCCGAGATGTGGGCGGCCGTCCATCTGGCGTTGGCGAGGTTGCCGGCCGCGTCGAAGCAGCGGAGGCTGAGTGTTGTCTCGGACCAGTTCCACTGGTTGCAGTAGCTGCCGCCAGCGAGGTCATAGCCGCTGACGAATATCGCCTCGGTTTCCGGGCTCACCCGCTCCTGACCACCGAAGGTGGCGGAATAGAGTCCGTCATTGCCCGCACCGTGACTGATGGTGTTGACACCGGCGAGCGAGTTGTAGGAGTACTCTGAATCGGGATCGTGGAGTCCAGTGGCATCGGCATCGTGGTTCCACATAAACGCCAGCCTGGAGCGCACCACCTCGACAGTGGCCTCACCGGTGACGCCCTCGGCGGTGGCGGTGATTGTGGCGTTTCCGTTGGCAGTGAGCCCGGTAACCGTGCCGTTCTCATCCACCTCGACATCGCCGGGGCTGTCGCTGCTCCACGTGAACGTGACGCCGGAAATCGTCTCGCCACCGTCGTCCAGGGCTTCAGCGACGAGTTGATGACCGCGACCCTCGGCGATCTTGATGTTTTCGGGGGCGATGCGAATCTCGGCGATCGGGATCGCGGTGACTTCGATGACAGCATTGTCACTCTTGCCACCGGCTGCGGCGGTGATCGTCACCTCGCCGAGTCCAACCGCGGTTACCAGGCCGCTGTTGCTTACGGTTGCGATCGCGGCCGAGGAGGTGGTCCACGTGACGGTCGGCACGGGATCGCAGTTGCTGCTGGTGACGTTGCCGGTGAGTTGGGCAGTGGCACCGACGGTGAGTTCGGTTACGGCGCCACTGATGCCGACCGCGACAACGGTGCATTCCTCGGGCGGCGGAGTGTCGGTGGGTGAATCACTGCAGGCCCAGAGCAGGGCCATCAACGGCAGAACTGAGAGGATAGGCTTCGACTGATTGGGCATCGGCTCCTCCTGAATGGGAGTGCCGAGTATCGGACGGTGTCTCCGGGCAACTAAGGGTCAGCCACCTCTCCGCTTGAGCTCGTCGGCGGCCTGGGCGTTGCCCAGGCGGGCGGCCTCCCGCAGCAGCGCCATCCCTGCCTCCGTGTCGCGCTCGACGCCATCGCCCTCCAGATAGGCCTTGGCGGCCTGCCAGGCCCCCTCGGCGGAGCCGGCCTCGGCAGCCTGACGGTAGTAGGCCACGCTCCGGAGGTGGTCTCGCTCCATCCCGCGCCCCCGGCGGGCCCAGTCCGCCAGCTTGAGCATTGCCCGCACCGAGCCCTGATCGGCGGCCCGCTGATACCACAGGGCGGCCTCGTCGTAGTCTCGGCTGAGCCCTGCGCCGGTCTCGAGCCGGGCCGCGAGGGTCAGGATCGCCTGCTGGTGCCCCATCGCTGCAGCATCCCGCAGGGCACTGAGGTTGGCCTGGGCGTCGCGCGGCGTGCCTCGGCCGAGCTCATACATCCGTGACAACTGGAACTTCGCCTCGGCGTCGCTGGTGGCTGCCCGCCGGTACCAGGCCACCGCCTGGGTCGGATCGGCGGTTACCCCCACACCCCGGTCGTACATCCCGGCCAGGTGGCGCATCGCCACGGCGTCGCCGTCGGCCGCAGCCGCGCTGCACACCCCGAATGCCGCCGACCAGTCGCTGGCGCCAACCAGGGCGTTGCAGCTCGGGCCGGTGGGCTCGCCGGCACCATTCGAAGCGGCGGTGGCCCCGCGGGTTGGCCGGGTCGGGGTCGGGGCCTGGGTGGTACTGGGCCGATTGCGCTGCTGCGAGGTCGGAGTGGTCACCACGGCCTCGAGCGGGGCCGTAACCGGCGTCGCCCCGGCGCTGTCCGTGAGGGCGGCACCGTCCAGCCCCCCGATGGTCGAGATCGGCTGGAAGCTGTCACCGCCCGCAGTACCGCTGGAGGTGAGCCACAGCGCCAGCACCACCAGTCCCGCGACCCCTGCCGCAGCGATCATCCAGCCTCGGCCGGGCCGGGTCTGCCTGGCTGAAGTGGCCGTCCTGGCCGCCGTGCCGGCCTTGGTCTTCGCCTTTGCGCTGGCCTTGGTCTGACCCGGTGCTGCGGCACCGGTGCCAACAGCGGTGATCTTGGCCGCCGTGAGCGAGGCTTCCTCGTCGTTCACCATCTCGCCGAACTCGGCCATCGACTCGAACCGTTCGCGCGGTTCCTTGGCCATCGCCCGGGTGATGGCGGCGGCCAGTCCGGCCGGTGCATCCGGTACCCGCTCGAGCAGCGGCGGCGGATCCGACACGAGCTGCTTGTAGAGTACAGCGCGAGTCGATTCACCCTCGAACGGCAGCGAACCACAGAGCAATCGGTAGCCCACCACGCCGAGCGAGTACTGGTCGGTGCGTGCGTCGATCGTCTTGTCACCGCAGGCCTGCTCGGGACTCATATACTGCGGCGTGCCGACGATGATGCCGGTCGAGGTGAGCTGCGGAGCGACGCCTTCTTCGGTTGCCGGGGTATCTTCCTCGCCGCCCACCGCCTTGGCGATGCCGAAGTCCATCAGCAGGACGCGGGCGTCGCGTCCTTCCAGCATAATGTTCTCGGGCTTGACGTCGCGGTGGATCACGCCGGCTTCGTGGGCTGCTCCGAGTCCGGCCGCCGCCTCGCGCAGGATGCGACGCACTTCGGGAACCGGCAGCGCACCCTCGCGCTCCATCCTGGCGCGCAGCGATTCGCCCTCGATGAACGGCATTATCAGGTATGCCACGCCACTCGACTCGCCCACATCGAAGATCGGCACGATGTTGGGATGCCGCAGCGCGGCGATCGTCTCAGCTTCACGCTGGAAGCGCTCGAGCATCCCCGGCGAGAGTCCCAGGTCGGGACGGAGCACCTTGACCGCAACACTGCGCTTGAGCCGCAGGTCCTGGGCGCGGAACACCTCGGCGAAGCCCCCGGCGCCTACCCGGGGGCCCAGCTCGTAGCCGGGTCCGAGAGCTCGCTGCAACCTGGTCCGCAACTCGACGGCATTCACTCCGCTGCGCGACACCGCCACCCGCTCTCCGGTCCGCATATCGAAGCCGGGAGGAGTGGCCGTGCCGCAGACGTAACAGAATGCTGCAACGCCGGGCAGGGGCGTGTTGCAACTGGGACAGGTGCGTGTTGGTGTGCTCATTGAACCTCAAGTGGAGCCGCCTGAATCCTAGCCACAAACAGCCCACTCGGCAAAGCCGGACCCCTCCGGCCTGGCACCACCCCTTCAAATCTCGTGAGCGCCCGCAACCGGCCTGGCCACAAAAAACTCGGCTCGTTCCGCGGGGCCGGGGAATTCCTGCTGGTAGCGGCTCTGCCACGAGTCGCGGAGCAGGTCGCCCCGATCCCGGTCCACCACGGCGTAGACACTGCCGCCAAACCCGGCGCCGAACCCCGAGGCACCGAACGCCCCCAGCTCATCGGCCAGTCGGGCGAGGAATCGGGTCGCGTCGATCTGGTTGGCGAGCACCGCGTCGCCGAGCGCGTGTGAACGCCGCACCGCGGCCCCGAATCCGTCAGCATCACCGCGTTCCAGTGCCGCAGCCGCGTCCGGAATCAGTTCGGTGGTCTCCTCGCGGAATTGCGCCAGTCGCGACGAGAGACGATCACCGTCTGGACGCCCGGCCAGCACGCGGATCAGGTTTGCCTCGCCATCCGGTTGGCGAAGTATCTCCAGCAGCGAAGTGATCCGTTCGTCACCCCAGGCCTCGATCAGCGCACTGGCTTCGTGTGCGAGCGCGTTGTAGCGGTTCTGAACCGCACCACCTTTTGGAGCGGGGATTCCGCACGATGCGATCACGAAGCACCAGTCATCGGGAAAGGGCACCTGCTGTTCCACCCTGGTGGGCCTGAACCGTATCCGGGCCAGGTGACCTGCCGTGCAGCAGAGGATTGCGGCGTGATCCTGTGAGCCGCCGTGAGTCCCCACGCCGAAGTCGGCGGGGAAGGGGCCCAGGGCTCGACCGTTCTCCGTTGCACCGGCATAGTCGGCCAGTTTCTCGTTGCTGCCACAGTGCTCGCGCCAGAGGGGATTCCGATCCAGTCGGTTGAAGCTGACCAACGGCAGCAGTGTCGCGATCACCAGCGCGCTGGACGAGGACAAGCCCGCCGCCGATGGCAGAGTGGAAACGATTACCGCGTCCATCCCGATGGCCGCATCGGGGAAGTCGCGTGCCAGTCGGCGGAGCACCGTCACCGGATACGCGCTCCAGGTGGCGGGCCGTTGTTCGAGATCGGGATCGAGCACACCGCTGAAGGTCTGTCGCGAGCGGGCGTCGAGCAGGTGGACACGGCGATCGGTCCGCGGCCGAGCCACGATGTGAAAGCCGCGATCGATTGCGGCGAGCAACGAGCGACCACCACCGTAGTCGACGTGCTTGCCGAACACCTCGATCCTTCCGGGCACGAACCACGACCTGCAGCCGGTGCGATCACCGAAGCGCAGCGCAAACTGCCTTGTGGCGACCGACCAGGGATCGCTCACGGGTTGGGGTGGGCGTCGGCGAGTCGGGACGCCACTTCGGCAACGTCACCGCGGTTGGAGAGATCCAGCACGGCGGCGTGCATCGTGACCGCACGAAACACCAGTCCACGCGACACGCCCAGCATCACTGCCTCGGGCAATTCGCGTTCGCCGCGAGGCGATTGCGGTACATCGCGACAACACGAGAATATCCCGGCATCGAATCGCCACAGGTTCATACTCACCCAATTGCTGCCGAAACGCTCCAGGTCCCTGGGGTCGGGCTTTTCGATCAGTTCGCGCAGTGCGCCACTGCCGTCCATCCTGATCATCGCGAAGGCGGCCACCCGTTCCGGCTGGATGTTGCCGAGCCGGCTCAACGCAGTTCGGTCGAAGGCCACGAGTCCCGGTTCGCCCAGCGCAACCAGTGAGCGGATCGCGGCGACCGGGTAAAGATTGTCGCTGTTGAGGGCGAGAAAGGGTGAATCGCCCACCAGATGCTCTGCGGACAGCAGGGCATCGGCGGTGCCGAGCGGTTGGTGTTGCACCGCATACTCGATGGCAACCCGTTGCGGCGGGTTGGCCTTGTAGTGGTCGCTGATCGTGTCGTGGTCGGGAGCCACCACCAGGATCACGCGCCGCACGCCACCGTCAGCGAGTGACGACAGGATGTGATCCAGAAACGGTCGGCCCAGGCCGTCGGGGATCATCGACTTGAGGCCAGCCGCTGCTGCGGCGTGCTGACCGGCATCGAGTCCTGCGGTGCCGTCGTCGCGCCGCATCCGGGTGCCGAGTCCGCGGGCAAGCACCACGGCAGTGAACGCCTCCGGGGTCACGCGCTGCCCTGCCACAGTCGCGGGACGAGGCGCACCAACCAGGCAGTGGTGATCACCGTCACTGCAGTCCAGAACACCGCCGTGGTGGTGTGACCGTACAGCCACGAGCCGGTGCCGAACAGGGCCCCGTAGACGGCGAGGCAGCCGAGGGTCCAGGCCAGGAACGCCTGGGGGAGCGAGTCGGGTGACGGTGGCAGGCCGGTCTCCTCACGCAACTTGCGCCAGCCGGGGCCTGCCGGACGGACCTGGCGGTAGAACCGTTCCAGGGTTTCCTGCGGCTCGGGACGGGTGACAATTGCGGTGGTGATCCACGCCAGCGAGGTGATTGCCACCGTGGAGAGCAGGACCACGTGAGCCGGAATGGCGGCGCCCTGCTTCTGGGCGATGAAGAAGCCGATTGCCGTCACGAACGAGGCCACCATCGCGACGATCTCGCACCACGCGTTGATGCGCCACCAGAACCAGCGCAGCAGGTACAGCAAACCGGTGCCCGCACCGATGGACAGCAGCAACTGGAAGGCTTGCTGGGCGGTGTCGAGCACGAAGGTGAGTCCGGCGGCGAAGACCATCAGCAACACGGTCACAACGCGCCCGGCGGCGACGTAGTGTGCCTCGCTCCGACCCGGTGCGGCGAACCGGCGCCAGAAGTCGTGCACCAGGTATGAGGCGCCCCAGTTGAGGTGGGTAACCAGCGTCGACACGTATGCTGCCAGCATTCCGGCGATCATCAGCCCGAGGAAACCGTGAGGCAGGAAGCCGAGCATCGCGGGATAGGCGAGGTCGTGGCCCACCAGGCGCGGGTCGACGTGCGGGAATGCCGCCCGGATGCTGTCGAGATCGGGGTACACCAGCAGCGACGCCAGTGCGACGACAATCCAGGGCCACGAGCGGAGTGCGTAGTGGGCGGCGTTGAACAGCAGCGTGCCGGCCAGTGCGTCGCGTTCCGACTTGGCGGCCAGCATCCTCTGGGCCACGTATGATCCGCCGCCGGGTTCGGCTCCGGGATACCATACCGACCACCACTGGACCGTGAGCGGGATCACGAATATCGAGAGTGCGACACCCCAGTTGCCGAAGTCGGGCACCAGGGCCAGCGTCTCGGCCGGCAGCCGCTCCACCAGCCCGGCCAGTCCACCCACCTCGGGTTGGGCCAGGGCGAAGTATGCCACCGAGAACGCACCAACCATCGCGATGCCGAACTGGATCAGGTCGACATACATCACTCCCCAGAGGCCACCCGTGGCCGCGAATATGATGTTGAGCACGGCACAAATGATCAGCGTCTGCCCCATCGGCCAGCCGAGGACGATGTTGGCGATCTTGGCCGCGGCGAGGTTGACCGAAGCCATAATGAAGCAGTTGAAGAACAGGCCCAGATAGATGGCGCGGAAACCGCGGACCAGCGACGCCGGTTTGCCGCTGTAGCGCAGTTCGTAGAACTCGAGATCGGTGAGCACTCCCGAGCGTCGCCACAGCCGCGCAAAGAAGAACACCGTCGCCATACCGGTCAGCAGGAACGCCCACCACTGCCAGTTGTTGGCGACCCCGCCGGTGCGCACCAGGTCGGTGACCAGGTTGGGCGTGTCGGTGCTGAAGGTGGTGGCGACCATCGACACGCCGATCAGCCACCACGGTGCGGCTCGGCCACTGGTGAAGAACTCCGCGGTGCTCTGTCCGGCGCGACGCGCCATCCACAGCGCCGGTACGAAGCAGATCAGGATGGAGCCGATGACGATGCTCCAGTCTAGCAGGTTGGGACTCACTCGCCCTCCGAGGTTGCCTGCCGTTGCCACCCGCCGCGGGTGAAGTCCGGGAACCGCACCGGCGCGCTGGACAGTGCCAGCGACGCCTCGCTGAGCGGCCAGGGTGCCGACCAGGCCGCAGCGTCGTAGACATCGAAGTCGGGCACCAGTCCCTCTCGCATCGTCTCGATCAACCGGTAGGCCATTATGTAGTCCATCCCGCCGTGACCTCCCTTGGCTCGGGCGATGTCGCCGATCCGCTGCCACAGGGGATGCGTGTACTTGGCGCGAGTCTCCTCATCGATGGTGCGCCAGGCGTGGGAGCGGCCCTCGCCCTCGACATAAAAGCGGGCGGGGAAGTCCTCGAATGCTCCCCTGGTGCCGCGCACCGCGTTGAGCCGGGTGTAGGGCGTGGGCAGCGTCACGTTGTGTTGCAGCAGGATGTTGCGGCCGCGAATTGTCTTGATGAGCGAAGTGTTGAGATCGCCGGCGATGTAGCGCTCGTTCCACTTGGCCGAATCGCGGGGCACGTGCTCCTCGCGCCAGTTGCTGAGTCCGCGTTCGGGGGTGGACATCGACACCAGGTAGTCGAATCGGTCCCCCTTGTGGATGTCGAGGTACCACGCCACCGGCCCCAGTCCGTGCGTGGGGTAGAAGTTGCCATCGCGCTCGGTGTGCGGCTTGCGGCGCCAGAGTCCCTCGTCCCTGTCCTCGAACAGCAGCTCACGCAGGTCGTGGATGTATGCCGCCTCCGCGTATAGGATCTCGCCGAAGACGCCTTCCTTGACCATCCGGTCGAGCAGCATCTCGTTGAAGTTGTAGTTGCAGTTCTCCATCATCAGGCAATGCCGCCTTGTCGCCTCGGAGACCCGCACCAGTTCCCAGCAGTCCTCAAGCGTGGTGGCAGCAGGCACCTCGGTGGCGGCGTGCTTGCCGGCGTTCATCGCCGCGAGACACACCGGCACGTGCCAGTCCCAGGGTGTGGCGGTATAGACGATGTCGATGTCGTCGCGCTGGACCAGTCGTTCGAAGTCGCGTTCACCATTGGTGTACAGCGTCGGCGCGGGCTGGCCGGCCGCCTCCACCAGTGCGGCGGCCCTGCGGGCCTTTTCGGGGACGATGTCCGCCAGCGCCGTGATGGTCACGCCATCGACCGCCAGCCACTCGCGGAGCACCGAGGTGCCGCGAAGTCCGGTGCCCACGATGGCCAGGCGCACGGTGCGATGGGGCTCGAACGGCACTCCCATCATCGTGGAACCGTGGGCAAGTGATCGCGGTGGCTCCGCTGCGGCGATGGTACGGCTGGTGGCGGCGAGAGCTGTGCCGGCAACGCCGGCTGCACTGGCGATCTTGAGCAGCTCCCTGCGGCTGAGCGGGCGAGAATCGGGTGGTGTCGACATCGCGGCATCCTGCTGGAGTGTGGGTTCGGAAGCAACGGACGCTAGGCCACCCCTCGGCGCACCACAAGTGCCCAGCCTATCTTCCCGAGCGTGACCACTCCCGGATCAGCCAGCCACAGAACCCTCGGCTTCGCCGCCGCGCTCGCCACTGTGGTGGCCAACATCATCGGTACCGGCGTGTTCACCACGCTGGGCCTGCAGGTGGCGGCAGGCATCACCGACGGCTTCGCGCTGCTGGTGATCTGGTTGATCGGCGGCCTGATCGCGATGGCCGGGGCGCTGTCGTACGGCGAACTGGCCGCCGCGATCCGCGGCTCCGGCGGCGAGTATCGGTTCCTGGGCCGGATCTACCACTCTGGCCTGGGCACGGTGGCGGGCTGGGTGTCCATCGCGGTGGGCTTCGCGGCACCGGTTGCGCTGGCGGCGATGGCGATCGGCCGCTACGCCGGGCCGCTGGTGGGGATCCCGTCGCGACTGCTCGGCATCCTGGTAATTGTGGCAGTGACTGGCATCCACCTCCTGGCTCCTGCCACCGGTGGCAGGGTCCAGGTGATGATCACCGCGATCAAGGTGCTCTTGATCGTCGCATTCATCGGTGCAGGCTTGCTGGCAGGCCCGGTCACGGAGATGACCTTTGTCCCCGGCGAGTCATCGCTGGCCCAGGTGCTTTCGGCACCGTTCGCGATCTCGCTGATCTACGTGTCATACGCATATTCCGGCTTCAACGCCGCGGCATATTTCCAGGGCGAGGTTCGCGAGGCCGAGCGTACCGTACCTCGCGCGCTGGTGCTGGGCACGCTGCTGGTGACGGTGCTCTACGTGGCACTCAACTGGATCTTCCTGCGGACCACGCCGCTGGCCGATCTTTTCGACGTGGTCGAGGTGGGTGCGGTTGCTGCCGAGCGGATCTTCGGTTCGTCGGGTGGCAGGTTGATGAGTGGGGTGATCGCGCTGCTGCTGGTGTCGACGGTGAGCGCGATGACGCTTGCGGGGCCGCGGGTGGTCGAGGCGATGGCCAGGGACCTGCCGGCGCTCAGGCCGCTGGCGGAGCGCACGGCGACCGGGGCACCGAGTCGGGCGGTGCTGCTGCAGGGGGCGCTGGCATTGGCCTTCGTGCTCACCGATTCGTTCGAGGGCGTGCTCACCTATGCCGGATTCACGCTGACTCTGTTCGCGATGCTGGCGGTGGTGGGTGTGATGGTGCTGCGCCGGCGGGAACCCGACCTGCCCAGGCCTTGGCGGGCCTGGGGCTATCCGTGGACGCCGCTGTTCTTCGTCGCCTTCTCGATGTGGACGGTGATCGTGGTGATCCGCGACCGGCCGATGGAAGCCGTCGGCGGCGCCGTTACGCTGGGGATCGGGGCGCTGCTGACGTGGATCGTGGGAGTGGAAGAGGATGGGGCTGGGATGTAGCGCCCCGGGGGCCGGGCTGGATGCTGCACCAGCCTCGCCAAGGTCCACGTCGGCCTGAATCCGCATCGTGCACCCATAGCCCGTCTCCCGCAACCGAAAGGAATCTCGGGTTCAGCAGTTCACCGCAGCCCTCACTCCTGCGACCTGGTACCGTCAATTGGTTGCCTCGACTATCAAGCACGAAAATCCGGGATTGGGAGGCGTCGGCCAGACAGAAGCCGCCAGACGACCTGGTGGCGAAGCCCGGAAAGCGCACAATTCCGGAGTCACCCATCTCGAGTGGGAAACTGTCCACCAATCGCAGGGACATTACCGAAGTTGATGTCCGCAAGTGGGTCGGGGTGCTCGCGTGCACCTTGGCTGTGCACTGCGTGGACTGCGGCGCCGTCACTTGAGCAGGAGGCGGCAACGTGGCGAGATCAATCTGGAAGGGCAGCATCGGTTTCGGCCTGGTCAACATCGGTGTCGAGTTGCTGCCGATGGAGGCCCCCGAACGAATCGACTTCGACTTGCTCGATCAGCGCGATATGTCGCCGATCGGCTACCGCAAGGTCAGCAAGGAGACCGGCAAGGAAGTCGACAAGGAAGACATCGTCCGCGGCTTCGAGGTCAGGCCCGGTCACTACGTGGTGGTGAGCGACGAGGACATTGCCGAGGCCAACCCGGAAGCCAGCAAGTCGATCGAGCTGTCCGCATTCGTGACTCCCGATGCGGTGCCGCTGCCGTACTTCGCCAAGCCCTACCTGATCGCCCCTGTCAAGGGCAGCGAAAAGCCCTATCGGCTGCTGCACGATGCGCTGGAAGAGTCCGGACGAATTGGCATCGGCGAAGTGGTGGTGCGGACCCGCCAGTACGTCTGCGCGGTGTATCCGTTCGACTCCCTGCTGGTGGTCCAATTGCTCCGCTACGACGAGGAACTCCGCAAGCCCTCAGACCTCGGCGTCAAGGTGCCCACGTCCAGGATCAAGTCGGAGGAGAAGAAGCTGGCCAACACCCTGATCGAGTCGATGTCGGCGGAGTGGGATCCTGCCGAGCACAAGGACACCTTCAAGCGAAAGCTTCAGGCGCTCATCAGGCGACGTGCCAGGAAGGGAACCAGGCGAGTCAAGTCATCGCCCAAGCGTGCCGCAGGCGACGATGAGCCCAAGGTGCTGGACCTGGTCGCGGCGCTCAGGCGCAGCGTCAAGGGCGGATCGGGCGGCACCTCGAGCAGGTCGCGAAAGAAGTCCACGTCCAAGGCGCGCAGTCGTTCGAAGAAGAGCGCCTGATGTCACTCACGGAATACCGCCGCAAGCGCGACTTCAGGAAGACGCCCGAGCCCGGCCCCTCGCTCCGCAAGTCGAACGATGACGCGCTCAGCTTCGTGATCCAGCATCACCTGGCATCGCACGAGCACGACGACCTCAGACTTGAACTCGATGGCGTGCTCAAGAGCTGGGCTGTGCCCAAGCGCGTCAGTCGCAAGCACGGAGTCCGGAGACTGGCGGTCGAGGTAGAGGATCACCCGCTTGAGTACGGCGAGTTCGAGGGCGAGATACCCAAGGGTGAATACGGCGCCGGCACTGTGGAGATCTGGGACCGCGGCACCTGGGAGAGCGAGAGCGACCCACGCGAGGGTCTCAGGCGTGGCAAGCTGGTGTTCACCCTCGCTGGCGAGAAGATGAAGGGCCGTTGGTCGCTGATCCGGATGCGCACCGACGATTCGAAGCCACAGTGGCTGCTCACCAGGCTGACCAGGTCGCAATGAGGTTCGTGCCACCAGCCCTGGCCACCCTGGTCGACAGCGTCCCCACCGGGCCTGAGTGGTTGCACGAGGTCAAGTACGATGGCTACCGCATCGAGGCCGTTGTGCATCGTGGCAGGTGCACGCTCTACTCGCGCAACGGAATCGACTGGACCGACCGGCTACCGGCAGTCGCCTCGCGCTGCGAGGACATCGGGCACGACCTGATACTCGATGGCGAGATCGTCGCTGCGGGATCCGCGGCGGGCGACTTCCAGGAGTTGCAGCAGCGGCTCGATCGCCCGGTGACCCGCGGAGTGAACTATGTGGTGTTCGACCTGCTCGCAATCGGCTCCAGGTCGATTCGCAGGGCCCCGCTCAGCGAGCGGCGCGAAGGCCTGCGCGAAATACTGAGCGGAGGTCGAGGCCCAGTGCGTCAGGGCAAGCTGCTCCGTGGCGAGGCAGCGACCCTGCTCGCCCGTGCCTGCAGCCGCGGACTCGAGGGAGTGATCAGCAAGCGACTCGATGCACCCTACAGGAGCGGCAGGACACTCGATTGGCGCAAGACAAAGTGCGAGCGTCGGCAGGAGTTCGCGATCGTCGGATTCACGCCACCGCGCGGCTCGCGCACCGGTTTCGGCTCCCTGCTCCTGGCCGTACGTGAGGGAGACGAGTGGCGCTACGCCGGCCGGGTGGGTAGCGGCTTCGACGAGTCCGGCCTCGAGGAACTTCTCTCGCGCCTGGAGCGACTCGAGCAAAGCGACTCTCCCCTCGGTGAGCTCCCTGCTGGACTGCCTCGCGGAACCCGCTGGGTGCGACCACGCCTCGTCGCCGAGGTGAGGTTTACCGAGTGGACCACCGAGGGACGGCTCCGGCATCCGGTCTTCGTGGCGCTCAGGACCGACAAGCCGGCATCCGAGATCAGGCGTGAGACGCCAAGGCGCAACCCGTGAGCACTCGCGAGGGCCCCGTGGTGGCGGGTGTCGCGATCAGCAATCCCGATCGCATAGTGTATCCCGAGCTCGGCGTCACCAAGCTCGATGTCGCGAGGCACTTCGAGGCAGTGGCAGACCGGATGCTGCCGCACGTCCGCAACCGGCCGTTGTCGCTGCTGCGTTGCCCCGAGGGAATCGCCAGCGATTGCTTCTTCCAGAAGCATTGGCAGGGTCGCCTGCCCGGAACGCTCGACACCGTGCCGGTGCCGGAAAAGGACGGCAGCAGTCCCTACGTCGTCGTGCGCGACGTGGCGGGACTGGTCACCCTGGCGCAATGGGGCACGATGGAGATCCATCCCTGGCCCGCTCTGGCCGACCGGCTCGATCGTCCGGATCGGATCACCTTCGATCTCGACCCTGGTCCGGGACTGGCCTGGCGTGATGTGGTGCGAGCAGCGCTTGATGTTCGTGCGGTAATCGACAAGCTGGGCCTGGTGCCGTGGGTCAAGACTACCGGCGGCAAGGGCCTGCACGTCGTCGTTCCCATCTCGCGGCACTCCGACTGGGACGTGGTCAGCACGTTCGCACGCGCCATCGCAGAGTACCTGTCAGCCAGTGATCCTGATCGCTACGTGTCGGTGGCCGACAAGTCGCGTCGCAAGGGCAGGATATTCGTCGACTGGCTGCGCAACACCCGCGGTGCAACCTCGGTCGCTGCGTGGTCACCACGTGCCCGAGATGCAGCCGGCGTCTCGGTGCCGATCAGATGGGATCAACTCACCGGCGTGCAGAGCGGCGACGAGTATACCATCGGCGCCCTGCCCGACAGTGACGCGTGGACGGGATTCGCGCGCTCCGCTCGCCGCATCACCTCCCGGGTGATCGACCGCCTTGGCGAGTTGCCGTGAGATCTGCGCGGCCCGGGCCGGCTGTTGTTCCCTTGATGCGGCGCAATTCCTGAGGGAAGCGACCGATGCCGCAGGGCGAGGAGTCAGGTGCCGCTGGTGAGCAGGACCGTCGGGATCCGGGCAGTGATGCTGGCAATTTCCTCCGGGTGCGCAAACACCCGACGCACACCGCGCCACCATCTGTCGCGACTCCGCCCGGTAGGCAGGTTCGAGACGATCACGCCCTTGCGCTTGTTGGCCGCGTGCACGTATCGCCCGTCACCGATGTAGATGCCGATATGGTCGACCGTACGACCATCGGCGAAGTAGAGCAGGTCGCCGGGCAGCATCTGGTCGGGATCCTTGGGGATCTCCCAGCCGATCCGCGCCTGATCGCGCGAGGTGCGGGGCATCACGATGTCGAAGTTGGCCATAAGCCACTGCACCAGTCCGCTGCAATCGAAGGCGGTGCCGGGCGATGCCGCACCCCAGCGGTAGCGCGTCCCCACCTGCGCCGTCGCCAACTCGACCAGCGAGTCGCGCTCGGCGTTGCGCAGGAACATCCGCGAGATGGTGGTGAAAGGCTTTTCAGTTCGGGAGAAAGCCGAAGTGGTGGACTGTGCGCTGAGCGGTGACACCGAATGCGCCGTCAGGGTGACGGCGGCGATGGCACAACAAGCTATCCAGCGTCGGACAAGGCGCACTTGGGGCTCGGCAGGACAGGATCAGGGTCAGCGGACGCAACAAAGTATCGGCAGATACCGTCTCCGTCCACCCCTGTCGGACGTTGCAAGGTTGAACGTCACTTGAACCGCCGGTCCAGGCAGTGCCCGCCGGCTTCTTCCCGGCGGGCCGCTGGGTCAGTCTATCGCGAAGGTGACCCGGATCACCCCGGTCACGTCCTTGTCGCGATCGCTGGTGTCGTACATCCCGTAATCGCTGACGTCGACCGATTGCCTACGCCGGACCTGGAACACCCCCACGTTGACCGACTTGATCCGGCCCACCTTGGCGCCGGCTGCCGTGACGATCTCCTCGGCGCGGTTGCGAGCGTCGCGGGTGGCGTCGGCCAGCAGTGGGCCGCGGATCTCGGGCAGCGCCGCGTAGAGAAACTCCGGTGCCTGTCCGGTAACCGGGATCCCTTGGTCGATGAGTTGGGTGAGGTCGCCGGCAAGATCGGCCACCTTGTCGATGTCGGTGGTGCGCACTTCGACCTGTTGCGACACCCTGTAGCCGAGGATGCGGCCGGTTTCCATCCCGTTGATCCATTCGTTCTGGACCATTGTGTACGGGGTGCGGATGTTGACCGCACTGTCGGCGAAGCCCTGCGCCAGCAGCCAGTCGCGCACGGCCTGCGCTCCGCTTGCGGCGTTTCGGGTGGCGTTCAACTGGGTGGAAGCCTGCGCATTGATATCGAGCCGCCAGACGGCAAAGTCCGAGCGCACCGGACGGGTGGCCGAGCCGGTGACGGTGATCTGGTCGCCGGCGCGCCGCAGGTTGCTGATCGCCCAGCCGCCGATGAGTGCCGAGATGATCAGGCCGGCGGCGAGCACGATGGCGGCACCGAAGCGCGATTCGTTGTTCACAGGATCCTCTTTCCGAAAGCACTGGATACCAGGCCCACCGCCAGTTCGGCGGTCTGGTTGAACTCATCGAGCACCGGGTTCACTTCCACCAGGTCCATCGCCACAATCCGGCCGGTGTCGGCCAGGGTTTCCATCGCCAGGTGTGCCTCGCGCCAGGTGGCGCCACCGCGGACCGGAGTGCCAACACCGGGGGCCTCGCGCGGGTCGACGAAGTCGAGATCCAGCGACACGTGAATACCACCGGTCCCGGTGCTGACCCTGCCGATGGCCTCCTGCATCACTGCCCGCATCCCACGCTCGTCGATCTCGCGCATCGTGTATACACGGACGCCCCATTCGATGGCGTGCCGGCGTTCGGCTTCGTCGAGGTCGCGCGCACCGATGATTGCGACGTGCTCTGCCAGAATGGACGCCTCGGTGCCGCCGACCTGCACCAGCGGCGGGTGGCCGTGCCCGAGCAGGTGTGCCAACGGCATTCCGTGGATGTTGCCGGTGTCGGAACTCTCGGGGGTGTTGAGATCGCCGTGTGCGTCGATCCACAGCACGCCGAGTCGCTCGCCCCGGGTCGACAATGCTGCGGCGACTCCCGCAATCGAGCCAGCGGCGATCGAGTGGTCACCGCCGATCACCAACGGAGTGTGACCGCGTGAGACGATGTCGCCGGTGCGAACCGCCAGAGTGCGGCAGACATCGGTAATGGTGTCGAGGTAATCCAGTCCCCGCACTGCCGCGATGGTTTCGCGAGTCGGAACCGCGATGTCACCGGCGTCCTGCACGGTGTGACCCAGTGCCTCGAGTCGGGCCTCGAGCTGGGCGTGCCGCACTGCCGACGGGCCCATCTCGACGCCGCGCCGCGATTGGCCCAGGTCCATCGGCACCCCGAGGACTTCGATCGTGGTCATATGGTGATCGCCTCGCCCGGTTTCAGTTCCAGCACCCGGTCGCGGTAGGCGGGTGCGAGGGCGTCGCGGAACTGATCCAGTGTGCCGGTGAGCAGCGGAAAGGTGCCGTAATGCTGCGGCACGATCCAGCGAGGTCGAACCAGGTCGACGGCCTTTGCCGCCTGTCGGGCGCCCATCGTGTAGAAGTCTCCGATCGGCAGGAACATCAGTTCTGGTTGATAGAGTTCGGCGATCAATGCCATATCGCCGAACACCCCGGTGTCACCAGTGTTGTAGATCACCGGCAGACCCTCGGCCTCGACGATGAATCCGCACGGCGTCCCCAGTTCGCGCTGGCGGCCGCTGGAATCGACGTGCGATGACGAGTGGAACGCCTGCACCAGGGTGGCGCTGATTCCGCTGGCGGACGCCTGGCCTCCGATATTGAACCCGACCAACTGATCTTCGGCCACGCCCTGGTCGGCCAGTTCGGTGGCCAGTTCGTCAGTGGTGAGCACCACGGCCCCGCTTGCCCTGGCGATCCCCGGTACGCTGTCGAGGTGATCGAAGTGGCCGTGGGTGAGCAGGATCACCTTGGCGCGGTGGGCCAGGGCGACGGCATCGGCCGGTGCCCTGGGGTTGTCCAGCCAAGGGTCGAAGGCAAACGGCACCGAGCCGTCGGCTTCGAGCAGGAAGCCGCTGTGGCCGAGCCAGGTGATGTCGAGTGTGGAGCGGGGAATGATGGCCTCCATCGGGCGGAACCGGCGGATTGCGAAACGGGTCGACCAGAGTAGGATACGCCAGTCGCCGCTCGGGGGACAGCCCGGCGGACGTTCCCACCGTCAGTTCACCAGCAGGAGGAGCATCCCGTGCGTCGCTGCCTAGCAATCCTTCCGGTGTTGTTGCTGCCCTTGGTGGCCCAGGCCCAGGACGGTTATCGCGACCCGCCGCCGGCGATCACCGCGATGCTTGATGCCGATCCGGCGCCGCAGATCGCGTTGTCGCCCAGGCGCGACTGGTTCGTGCTGCTGGAGCGTCGCGGTCTGCCGCCGATCGCCGAGGTCGCAGCACCGCATCTCAAGCTGGCGGGAAGTCGCATCAACCCGCGCACCAACGGTACTGCCACCACCGGTGGCTACCTCGGATTCACGCTGAGGCGGCTGCGCGGCGGTGAAGACATCACCGTCGCAACACCGGCTGGCGGTGGTCTCTCGTCGCCAAACTGGTCACCCGACGGCAGTCGCTTCTTCTTCACCCAGTCGACGGATGAGGGAATCGCGCTCTACCTGTCTGACACCACCGGCACGGTCGAGCGACTGGTTGGCCCTCGCCTCAACGGCGCCCACGGTTCGCCCTGCCAATGGCTGGCTGGCAGCAGCGAGTTGCTCTGCGCGTTGATCCCTGCCGATCGAGGTCCCGCACCGACAGCGCCGACCGTCCCCACCGGGCCGGTGACTCAGGAGTCGATGGGGCGGAGCGCACCCGAGCGCACCTATCAGGACCTGCTCGAAACGCCGCACGATGAAGAGTTGTTCGCGCACTACTTCGCCACTCAGAACGCCGTGATCGGACTGGACGGCACCATCACTCCGGTAGGTCCGGCCGGACTGACGCTCAGCCTGAATCCGTCGCCCGACGGTCAGTGGTTCATTGCGACCACCTACCGCGAACCGTTCTCGCACCAGGTGACGTGGTCGCGTTTCCCGTCGCGGACCGCAATCTGGAGTCGCGATGGTCGCGAGGTGCGGCTGCTCGAGGATGCACCGGTGGTCAAGGTGCAGCCGATTGCGCGCGGGGCCACGGTAACCGGTCCTCGCAGTTGGCGATGGCGCGGCGACGCACCCGCGACCCTGCTCTGGTTCGAGGCACTGGATGGCGGCAAGCCCGACAGTGTTGTCGCCAGGCGGGACCGGATCCTGGTCCTGGACGCGCCCTTCACCGCTCAACCCGCCACGTTCGCGGAAACCGAGTGGCGCGCCGGCGGCATCAGTTGGGGCCGTGATGATTTCGCCCTGCTGAGCGAATCGTGGGCGCCCACCCGGATGACCCGCACCTGGATCATCGACCCCTCGCGTCCGGCTGCTGCACCGCGGTTGTTGTGGGAGCGCGCCAGCGACGATGCCTACGGCAATCCCGGTTCCCCGATGTCGGAGGAGACCGACGACGGCCGTACGCTGCTCAAGTTCAGTCGCGACGGCAAGAGTCTCTGGCTCACCGGCCAGGGTGCCTCTCCCGAGGGTGATCGGCCCTTCCTCGACCGACTCGACATTGCCACTGGCGAGACGACCCGGTTGTGGCAATCAAGCGGTGAATCCTACGAGACCATTGTGGCGCCAATCGATGCCGACGCGGGTACCTGGCTCACCAGGCGCGAGTCGATCAGCGAGCCGCCCAACTACTGGCAACGCGATCTGGTGCTGAGGCGGGCACCGGTACAGCTCACCCACACTCCAGATCCTGCGCCGGCGTTCGCGGGAGTCACCAAGCAGCAGGTCAACTACACCAGGTCCGACGGTGTCGGATTGTCGGGGCAGTTGTACCTGCCGGCTGGTTATGACGCCAGTCGCGACGGACCGCTCCCCTTCCTGCTCTGGGTCTATCCGGCGGAGTTCGCCAGCGCGAGTGCCGCATCCCAGGTGCGCGGTTCGCCGTACCGCTTCACCAGGCCCGGCGGTGCGTCGCATCTGTTCCTGCTCACGCAGGGCTACGGCATCCTCGACAACCCGACCTTCCCGATCGTGGGCGAGGGTGAGACCGCCAACGATCGTTATGTCGAGCAGCTCGAGCTCTCGGCCAGGGCCGCGATCGACACGCTGGTGGCGATGGGTGTGGCCGATCGCGACCGGATCGCGGTGGGGGGCCACTCGTACGGTGCATTCACCACCGCCAACCTGCTTGCGCACACCAGGCTGTTCAGGGCCGGCATCGCACGCAGCGGCGCCTACAACAGGACCCTGACCCCGTTCGGATTCCAGAACGAACGCCGCACCTACTGGGAGGCCGAGCCGGTGTATCGCAAGATGTCGCCGTTCACCTATGCCCACACGATCAAGGATCCCATCCTGTTCATTCACGGCGCCGACGACAACAACTCCGGCACCTTCCCGGTGCAATCGGAGCGGATGTACGCCGCGGTCAAGGGCAACGGCGGCGTCGCGCGCCTGGTGATGCTGCCGGGCGAGTCACACGGCTATGCGGCCCGCGAGTCGGTGGGACACACGCTGGCGGAGATGGCGGAGTGGCTCGATCGGTATCTGAAGGAGATGGTACCGTGAGGGAGTCATAAGGAGCGGAGGCGGTCGGGATCGCGGGTGAACCCGCGGCTCGGCCGCCGCTGAAGCGGCGGTGTCGGTAAACCGACGAGGGCCCTGAGAGGACTCAGTCGCTTCAGCGACACGCGCCCCAACGGGGCGCGCCGAGCCGCGGCTTCAGCCGCGAGCGGGGCGGCCTAGTACATCGCGTTGAACACGAACCTGAACGTCCCCGTCGGCTGGGCCCGGAACAGCACCTCGGGTCCGTACAGGTACAGCGTTCCCTTGCCCACCTCGGCGGAGAGCATCGCCACGCCGTTCTCCAGGTACGCCTGTCCGTGTGCCCAGCCCGAGCGGAGTGGTGATGCGGTGTCGAACCAGGCGATCGGACGGATGCCACGCATCGCGGCGTCGGGCGGCAGCCGGAACACCGGGGAGTTGTCGAACATCACGATGGCGTGATCATCGGCTCCGCGGGCTGCCGGATGGCTGTTGTCGACCGCCACTTCGAGCAGCGAACCCGGCACGTAGTAATTGTCGCGCTGCAGCGGAGTCACGGTGCCGTCGGGATGCCGTTGGCTCAGGTGCGATTCGAGCGGGATGCCGAAGTGTTCTGCAAGGTTGGTCGAGGAACCGATGGTGATGATCTTGCCACCTGCCTCGATGAACTCCCTGAGTGCCGGGATGGTGGTGTCGGCGCTCACCGATCCCCACTGCTCGCGGTATTCCGCCGGCAGGTTGGCTGGCGGGTTGCCGCCGCCGAAACGCCTGCCGCGTGAGGAAGCCGACGGAATCGCACCATCGACGAACACCAGTACGTCGAAGTCCCGGATCAGGTCGCCGGCATCGAGTCTCGGTGCGAACACCCGCTCGAACGGCAGCTCGTACTGCTCGAAGATCCAGCGAGTCCAACCGGCCGGCATCGAGCCGCCATAGCGATCCCACAAGCCCACCCGGAGCGGCCTGACCGGTGTGCCGCGTGCCGTACCCGCCGCTGACGTGATCAGCGCCCGCTCGCGGGCCAGTCTTGCCAGCACGGTTCGCGCCTCGCCACCACGAGCGATGAAGTCACCATCGGTGGTGCGCTCCACACGACCACCGGCCGCGAGTATCCGGTTCACTGCGAGGAACGCATCGGTGGCACCGGGCGAGAGTCGCCAGGCTCCGGCGCCGGGATTGAACGGCGCTGTCGCCGTGGCCGGTGTCTCCATCGGCAGCGGGGTCGTCGGCGGGTCGATCGCCTCGTACACCCGGTCATAATCGAAGCCCATCTGCATCGCCAGCGTCCAGCCGGCATTGTCGTAGGGTGCCTTGGGAGGGCCGCCGGGATATTGAAGGTCGGTAGGGTGGTCCTGCGCCTCGAACATATCGAGCAGGTAGGGCCGGAACGCCTGGTCGGCCCGGATGACGATCGATCCGGCAGGGTACTGCTGACCGCCTGCACTGAACTCTGCAGTGCTGCGCGACATCTCGATGCCCGACACCCGCATCGCCTCGACGAAGTCGAGCACCGCGCCCATCTCCATCTGACCGGCCGGGATGATCCACGCCCTCGGGTCGCGTCGAGCCGGGTCGCGGAGCACCGCGGCGCTGGCCATTTCCGCTTCATTGCCGGTCTTGCCCTCGGCCGCGACACGCGCCGCCTCGATCAGGGCGGGATAATGGGTCCAGTTGTCGGTGCTGCCGCGTTCGATCGAGTTGCGACCCATACGCCAGATGTTGAACAGCACCGATTCGCGATACCGCGACGCCAGGTCGAGGATAGAACGGTTGGCGGTCATCGAGTATTCGACCGACTGGCGGAAGTGCCAGGGACCCCACTCGACCGGCATCGCCTGCCCGCCGGCGGGGAGTTGACGGTCGAGCCGGAGCGGGATCCGCATCGGGGTGGGGGAGCCGATCGTTTCAGTGAGGATGCCGATGATGTTGTGAAAGTAGGCCGTGGTGCGCAGTCCGCCGTTCCACCAGGTGGAATAGTTGGCGGCCTCGCGCGACACCGCACCGCCCTTTCCCTCGGCGGTGAAGCGGCGATGCATCGCCGCGCCGACGAAGTCGAGTCCGGTGGGGATCATCGGGTCGTACACATAGTTGAACGGATCGCGGAACGGCGGCGCGAACATCACCGTGCCGGCGGGTCCGGTCTGGTGGTGATTGTACATCACCTGCGGGTACCACTCGGTGTACATCGCCGCGCTGATGTTGCGCGACTCCGGCTGGGCGTTGCGATAGAAGTCGCGGTTGTTGTCGTGACCGATGTACTTCTGGTAGAGCCTGGGCAGGCCCGATATGCTCCGCTCCAGCGTGTCGGCGTTGCGATTGTACCAGCCCGACACCAGGTCGTGCCCGTCGGGATTGGCGTGAACCGCGAGGATGATCACGTCGTCGAGGATCCTGAGCGTCTCCGGGTCATCCTGCGACACGAATTGCCACACCAGCTCCATCAATTGCACCGGTCCCAGCACTTCGGTGGAGTGCAGGCCGCCGTCGATCCAGACGATTGCCTTGCCCCGGGCGGCGAGCTCGCGAGCGGTGGCCTCATCGACGCGGGCCCGCGCCAGCCGCTCGCCGATGCTGCGGAACTCCTCCAGCCTGGCGAGGTTCTCCGGTGCGGAGATGATCGCCATCACCTGTTGCCGTCCCTCGGCGGTGGTGCCGATGGTGTCGAGGATCATCCGCGGCGATTCCTCGGCGAGCTGCGCCCACCAGCGATGCAGTTGCTGGTAGTCGGCCAACTGGTAGTCGGCGCCAATGGCAAAGCCGAGCGCTGTCTCCGGAGGTGTCAACCGCTGCTGCGCGGCCAGCGGGGTGATGAACAGGCAGAGCGCCAACACTCGCAGGAATCGCATCGGTCCTCTCGGGTTCGTGGAATGCAGGGAAACTATCAACTCCCGGCGGCGCGTGCGGCGGCGGCGCGCCCAGCCAGGCGGCCAGTGACCCAGGCCCAGGTGAAGTTGTAGCCACCGATCGGGCCGAAGGCATCGAGCGATTCACCGGCAATGAACAGCCCGGGATGGATCCGGCTTTCCATCGTGACCGGATGCACCTCGTCGAGAGCCAGCCCACCGCCGGTCACCTCGGCTTTGCGGTAGCCCTCGTCGGAACTCCACGGCAGCCTGAACGCCGTGAGTGCCTCCAGCAGTCGGCTACGTGCGCCGCGGTCGAGTCGTGACAGCGGAGTGTCCAGTGCCACATCGGCCTCTTTCATCAGCCGCTCCGCCAGGCGATCGGGAAGCCTACGCCTGAGCACGGTCGCCACCAGCCCGGGCGCAGGTTGCAGCAGTTGCTGCCAGTGCCTGGCGTCGGCGTCGGTCCAGGCCACGGTCAGCACCGCACGCGGTTCGCCGGCCAGTCGTGCACGTACCGCCACGTGCGAGACATCCAGCAGGGCCGGTCCGGAATAGCCGCGATGGGTGAACAGGAAGCCGCCAGTGGCCTTGCGGGTATCGGCGGACGAGCGCGCCGTGATCGACACGTCGAGTGACACGCCGGCGAGATCTCCGAAAACCGGCGGACTGATCGTGAGCGGCGTGAGCGCTGGATAGGTGGCGTGAACCGTGTGGCCGAGCCGCTCGAGGGCGCGGAAGGCGAAGCCATCGGAGCCGGTGCTGGGCACCGAAAGTCCACCGGTGGCCAGGATCACCGCGTCGGCGATGATGGTGCCGCCGCTGTCGGTGTCGATGCGCCAGTCTTGCTCCTGCGGCACCAGGGCAGTCACCAGGGTGCGCGTCCGGACTTCGACGCCGCGCCGGGAAGCCAGGTTGACCAGCGCATCGCGCACCGAGCGCGATGTGTTGGCCACCGGGAACAGCTTGCCCGTGGCCTCTTCTTCCACCAGCGGCAGTGCCGCATCGTGCTCGAAGAAGAGGCGCATTTCGTGGTGGGGCCAGCCGCGGAGGATCTTGCGGAGCGAATTGGCGGAGCTTGCGGTGACGAAGCGGCGCTCGTCCAGCGAGGCCGGCAGCACGTTGCAGCGGCCGCCTCCCGAGATCAGGATCTTGCGACCACCCGAGTCTCCGCGCTCGAGCAGGAGCACGCGAAGGCCGGGCCGGGCCGCGTGGCAGGCCGCCATCCAGCCGGCCGCTCCGGCACCGATGATCGCCAGCAGGGGAGTCGACACGGCGGAAACGTAGGGTGGCGGAGCGAGATCGGCCAATCGATTCGGCTGGTCCGGGATCGTCTGGCGGTGTTAGCCTTCAGCTATGGCCGCACCCGACACTTCCAAGCCGCAGCCCGCTCCGCTCCGCCCCTCGCCGCCGGTCGATGTCGCCGGACTCCGGGCGCTGCTCGACGGCCCCGAACACGGCATCCGCGACCGGGTGCGCGAGCGGCTCACCGACCCGCAGTTTGCCTACCGCTACGGCCTGTCCACCGTCGAGTACCGGGCCCAGGTCAAGCAGTGGCTGGATCTGCTGGCCGGCGACGGTCTCGGGGCGCTGGCAGTGCCCAGGCAGTACGGCGGCGCCGACGACCCGCGTGCCTTCCTGGCGGTGTTCGAGACGCTGGCGTATCACGACCTGTCACTGACGATCAAGTTCGGGGTGCAGTTCGGCCTGTTCCAGGGCAGCGTCCAGCTCCTCGGCACCGAGTGGCATCACCGCACCTTCCTGCCGGCGATATCGCGCGGCGAGCTGCTGGGCGCGTTCGCGATGAGCGAGCTGGGCAGCGGCTCCAACGTTCGTGACCTGGAGACCACCGCGACCTTCGATCCCGCCACCGATTCGTTCGTGATCCACACGCCGCACCCCAAGGCGCACAAGGAATGGATCGGCAACGTCGCTGCCCACGGCAGGATGGCGACGGTGTTCGCACAATTGATCACCGGGAGCGAGAACCACGGTGTACACGCCTTCCTGGTACCGATCCGCGATGAGCATGGAAACGCGATGCCCGGTGTCACGCTGGGTGATTCGGGCATCAAGGAAGGACTCAACGGAATCGACAACGGCAGGATCTGGTTCGACAACGTCCGGATCCCGCGCAGGCACCTGCTGAACCGATTCGGTGACGTGGCGGCAGACGGTAGCTACAGTTCACCGATCGAGAGTGATGGCCGGCGGTTCTTCACGATGATCGGCACGCTGGTTGGTGGCCGGATCACCATCGGCCTGTCCGGCCTGTCCGCGGTCAAGAGTGCTCTCACGGTGGCGATCCGGTACGGCAATCGTCGTCGGCAGTTCGGCCCCGAAGGCGGCAACACCACGCCGCTGCTGGACTATCGCACTCACCAGCGCCGGTTGATGCCGGCACTGGCCACCAGCATCGTACTCGACCTGGCGCTGTCGCAACTGGTGGATCGCTTCGTGCAGAGCGCCGGCGAGTCGAACCGCGAGTTGGAGGGACTTGCCGCCGGCCTCAAGGCGTACACAACCTGGTTCGCGCAGGACGCGATCACCCAGGCCCGCGAATGCTGCGGGGGCCAGGGCTATCTGGTCGAGAACCGAATCGCGGCGATCAGGCAGGACATCGATGTGTGGACCACGTTCGAAGGCGACAACACCGTCCTGTATCAGTTGCTGTCCAAGGCGCTGCTGTCGGGCTACCAGCAGGAGTTCGCGGAGATCGGCGTGATCCGCCTGCTGGGCAGGCGGGCGAAGCGGGCGATGAAGGCGCTCAATCCGGTCACTGCGCGTCGCGACGACGAGGACCACCTGCGCGACCCCGGCCAGCAACTGGCCCTGCTGCGATATCGCGAGGAGCGCATTCTTGATGCCGCTGCGCGACGATTGCGCGCCGGCCTCAAGCGCGACCCGATCAAGGCGATGCACGATGTGGCCGACCACCTCACGCACCTCGCCACCTCGCACGTCGAACGAGTGGCGCTGGAGGCGATCGTCGCCGAGGAGCGCCGGGCCGACAGTTCACTGGCACCGCTGCTCGGGCTGCTGCGGGACACCTTCTGGGCTTCACGCGTGGAAGCCGACCTGGGCTGGTTCCTGATGAGCGGCGTGGTCGAGACGCCCAAGGCAAAGGGCATCCGCTATCTGGCCAACAAGTGCTGCCAGGAGCTGCGGCCGATCGCGGAACAGGTCACCGAGGGCTTCGGCATTCCGGATTCGGTGCTCGCCGCGCCGATCGCACTCGGCTAGGCCTGGTCTCCTCCCGCCTCACGGAGCAGGACAGATGCGGCGCGCGCGTGCGGAATCAGCCGCAACACGCTGCCGCGCTCCAGCCTGAGCTGCCCTGACAACGCTGCCGAAATCAACTCGAGATTGCCGGTGGTCAGGTTCCGCCAGGTTGGCGCCGAGGCAGAGAGCACGAACTCGGTCTGGGCCTCCTGTTCGGCTGTCGCGGGATTGGCGGCGACTATCGCGCCCTGGTCGACGGCCACGAATGTCGCGCGGTCCACCTCGGGCCGGTTGCTCTCCACCAACAGCACGGTGCCGGTCCACTTGCCGGCCGCATCGCGGAACGCCGTGGAATGCTCCAACCGGTTGCGCCACTCGGCGATACCGGCCGGAGAAAAGAGGTCTGGCATCGCGGAAAGCTAACCGACGCCAGCCCGGCTTCCGGACCGTCTCACGGCCAGCGTCTCAGCTGGGCCACTGCTGGGACAGGCAGTGGAACGCGCCCAGGCCCCAGATCAGCGCGGTGCAGTCGATCACCACCACCGCACGATCCGGGAAGCAATCCTGCAACACCTGCCTCGCGATCTCGTCTCGTTCGAGGTCGTAGCCGGGCAGCAGCACCACCCCGTTGCCGATGTAGAAGTTGGCGTAGCTGGCTGGCAGTCGCTCGCCCTGGTACACGACCGGACTCGGCATCGGCAGCGTGATGATCCGGAACGGCTCGCCGTCCTGGTCACGCATATGGTGCAATCGGGCAAGGTTGTCAGCCAGGATCTCGTGATTCGGGTCGCTGGGGTCGGGTTCCACCACTGTCACGACCGTGTGTTCGTCGACGAACCGGGTGATATCATCGATATGGCCGTCGGTGTCGTCGCCGACGATTCCCTCGCCCAACCAGAGAATGTTGGTGACGCCGAGATTGTCGCGGAGTCGCTGCTCAATCTCCTCCCGGCCCAGGTCGGGATTGCGGTTGGGATGCAGCAGGCACTGTTCGGTGGTGAGCAGGGTGCCCAGGCCGTTGACATCGATCGAGCCGCCCTCGAGGATCATTCCCGGTGACACGACCGGTATGCCGAACTCCTCGGCGACGCGACGCGGAATCTGGTCGTCGAGATCGAATGGGGGGTACTTGCCGCCCCACGCGTTGTAGCCCCAGTCGGTGATCATCTGCTCGCGACTGCCGTCTTCCATCGTGCGCTGGACGAAGATCGGGCCGTGGTCGCGACACCAGGCATCATTGGTGGGGAAGTGATGGAAGAAGACGTTGTCGGTGCTCACGTTGGCTGCGGCGAGCACCTCTCGCGCGGAGAATTCCATCGCGGTGTCGGCGACGTTGAGGTGCACTTCCTCGTGCGGCGCCAGGTGGCGGATCATCTCCGCCACGGTGGCCGGTATCGGGGTGAAGTTGCCGGGCCACGACGACTCGCGGTGTGGCCACGACAACCAGGTGCCGCGGTGCGGCATCCACTCGGCCGGCATCCGGAACCCGCGTGCAGCGGGGCTGCCGGGTGAGAAGGGCACCGACTCACTCATCGCGGTAGCGCTTGGTGAGCTCCTCGTAGGCGTCGATGCGACGATCGCGCAGGAACGGCCAGTGAGTGCGCACCACGTCGACCGCCGCCAGGTCGCAGTCGGCCACGATCACTTCCTCGTCGCGACCGGCCTTGGCGATGACCCTGCCGTTGGGGTCGGCGACGAACGAGCCGCCCCAGAACTCGACCCCCGGGGCATCGGGTTCGCTGTCGGGCAGCACCTCGTGACCCACCCGGTTGATCGCGCAGACGTACACGCCGTTGGCCACCGCGTGACTCTTCTGGATCGTCTCCCAGGCCGCCTGCTGCCGCTCGCCGTACTCCGCCTTTTCCGGTGGCAACCAGCCGATTGCGGTGGGATAGAACAGGATCTCCGCGCCCGTGAGCGCGGTGAGCCTGGCCGCTTCCGGGTACCACTGATCCCAGCAGATCAGCACACCGATTCGGCCGAACCGGGTATCCCAGCTCCTGAAGCCGAGATCGCCGGGCGCGAAGTAGAACTTCTCGTAGAACTGGGGGTCGTCGGGGATGTGCATCTTGCGATACTTGCCCAGGTACGACCCGTCGGCGTCGATGACCGCGGCGGTGTTGTGATAGAGCCCGGCGGCGCGACGCTCGAACAGCGAGGCGATGATCACCACGCCGAGTTCGGCGGCCACCGCCTGCAGGCGTTCGGTGGTGGGGCCCGGAATCGGCTCAGCCAGCGAGAAGAAGTCGTGGTCCTCGCGCTGGCAGAAGTAGTACCAGCCGAACAATTCCTGGAGGCAGACGATCTGCGCACCACGGGAAGCGGCCTCGCGGATTCCCTCGATGGCGTGTTCCAGATTGGCGGCGGGGTCGGCGCTGGCGCGCTGCTGGACCAGGCCGACTCGGACGATGCGGGACGAGTTGCTCATAGTTGTAAAATACCCCCGGAGCGGCTTCCGCTGGCCGGCGATTCCACGCTGGCCTAGCTTAGCCGGGAAGTCGGCTCCATAATACGGCACTGTTTCCCAGTCAGATTGGCTCCGTATGGACGATATCCGCTCCCGCCTGGAAACGGCACTGGAGGGCGGTCACAGCATCGAACGCGAGCTGGGCGGTGGCGGAATGTCGCGCACCTACCTTGCCGTCGAGACCGCCCTACAGCGCCGAGTGGTGATCAAGGTGCTCGCGCCCGAATTGCTCGCCGGGATTTCGGTGGAGCGATTCCGGCGGGAAGTCCTCCTTGCGGCCAAGCTGCAGCATCCGCACGTGGTTCCGGTGCTGACCGCAGGCGAGATCGACGACCTGCCCTGGTTCACGATGCCATACGTGGATGGCGACTCGCTGCGGCAGCGGCTGGAGCACGGTGCGCTGCCGATCGGTGAGGCGGTCAGCATTCTGCGCGACGTGGCACGCGCGCTGGCCTACGCACACGGGCAGGGGATAGTCCACCGCGACATCAAGCCGGACAACGTGCTGCTTTCCGCCGGCAGCGCCACTGTCACCGACTTCGGGATCGCGAAGGCAATCAGCGCCGCGCGCACCGATGCCGGCCAGCACGGCGCCACCCTCACCCAGGTCGGCACCTCGATCGGCACACCGGCGTATATGGCGCCCGAGCAGGCCGCTGGTGATCCCGACACTGATCACCGTGCCGACCTTTACGCCTTCGGGGTGATGGCGTACGAGATCATCGCCGGTCGCACGCCGTTCGTCGCGTCGACACCGACCAAGCTGCTGGCCGCCCACCTGAGTGAAGAGCCGGTCTCGGTGCTCGAGCTGCGTCCGGATTGCCCGGCACCGCTGGCCGCCCTGGTGATGACTTGCCTGGCCAAGGATCCGGCCGAGCGCCCCCAGACCGCGGCCGAGATTGTGCGTGTCCTCGACACGATCACCTCCAGCGGCGGTGTGGTGACCGTGCCCGCCATCCTGAAGGGCGGCAGGATCCGGCTCGGTCGAGCACTGGCGATCTGGGCGGTTGCAACCGCGCTGGTGAGTTTGACTGCCTGGGCGGCACGCGACGCGATCGGTCTCCCCGATTGGGTGTTGCCGGGATCGTTTGGCGTGATGCTGGCTGGCCTGCCGGTGCTGCTGGTGACCGCGTGGGTGCAGCGAGTGACCCATCGGGTGTTGACCGCAACGCCGCAGCGAACCCCGGCGGCTCAGGGCACGATGGCGACCCTGGCCATCAAGGCCAGCCCGCACCTGTCGTGGCGGCGCGCCTGGCTGGGTGGCGCGGTCGCGGTGGGCGGCTTCGCACTGCTTGTGGTGGCATTTATGGTGATGCGCGCGATGGGCATCGGGCCGATGGCCTCGCTGCAGGCAAAGGGCACCTTCGGTTCCGACGAAGCCCTGATGATCGCCGACTTCCGTTCTCCACCCAGCGATTCAACCCTGGGCGTCACCCTCGCCGAGGCACTGCGGGCTGACCTTGCCCAGTCGAGTTCACTCGACATCCTGACCCGTTCCGAGATCCGCGAGGCGATGCTGCTGATGCAGCGACCCGTCGAGGAATCGGTGCTCTACGACGTGGCCCGCGAGATCGCCACCCGGGAGGGCGCCAAGGCGGTGCTTGACGGCGGGATCTCGCAGGTGGGTAAGCGTTACGTCATCACGGCACGGCTGGTCTCCACGCTGGAGGGCACCGACCTGGCGGTGTTCCGTCAGGAGGCTGCCGACGAGAACGACATCCTGCCGGCACTGGGGCGGCTGGCGCGTGAGGTGCGCTCCAGGGCGGGCGAGTCCCTCAGGACCATCCGCGCCAGCAGCGAACTGGAGCGGGTCACCACTCCATCGCTGATCGCATTGCGCAAGTATGTGGAGGGATCGCGACTTGCCGACGAGAAGGGTGAGTCCGAGCGTGGCATTGCGCTGCTGAGGGAGGCAGTGGCGATCGACACGGCATTCGCGATGGCCTGGCGCAAGCTGGCCGTCCTGATCAGCAACACTGGGCGCGATTACGACGGGATGCTCGATGCGATCTCGACCGCCTACCGGCACCGGGATCGGCTCACCGAAATGGAACGGCTGCTCACCGAGGGGTTCTACTATTCCCGCGGACCGGAGCGCGATTTGTCCAAGGCTCTCGCAGCCTACGAGTCCGCAGCCGACCTCGATTCACTGAGTACCGCGGCGCTCAACAATGCCGCAAGCATCTTCTCCGAGATGCACCAGTACGAGAAGGCCGAGCAGTATTATCGCAAGGTGGTGCGACTGCCGCGGGCATTCGGAGGAGGTTTCGTCAACCTGCTCCTCTCGCAGATCCGCAACCGTCGCTCGGCTGCTGCGCTCGATTCGACGGTGGAACTGTACCGCGCCACGCTGCCCGAAAGCATCGACTTCTGGGAAGCAGAGTGGCACGCGGCCTGGGGCAAGGGCGATCCGAAGACTGCGGATTCCATTGCCGCCGCCATAGCCGCCGACCCCAGATCATTGCGGCAGGGTCTAGGCTCGACCTTCAAGCTCGCGACCCTGGCGGAGTATCGCGGCCAGATATCGGAAACCCGCCGTTGGCTGGCACGGTACAGGGAGACACTGGAAGATGCCGAGCCCGGCGTTGCCAACCAGATCAACGCCGCCCTCGACTCCGCCTACCTCGAGGCAATGTACGGCGACCCCGAAGCGGCAGCGGCAATGGTGCGCCGTGCCCTGGACCGGACTCCGATCAGGGAGATCCCGGCCAGCCGGCGACCCTGGAGCTACCTGAACTCCCTGGGCGCGGTTATGGGAGATGCCGACCTGGCGCGGCAGGGACTCGAGGGATGGGAACGGGACCAGGCATCCATCGATGGCGATCCGGTGGCACGCCGCGCCGAGTATGCCAGTATGGTGGCCTATGCCGAGCGCAGGTGGGATGATGTGATCAGCTCGATCACCGCTGCGGAGCGAGGTTTCGCAATTCCGATCCGGACTGCCCAGGTGTACCGGGGGATCGCCTATATGGAGTCGGGTCGACCCGACTCCGCGATCGTGTCATTCGAGAAGTTCCTGCAGGGCTTGGACCCGGATGGATTGACGGACGCAATCTTCAGGGCTGATGTGCTGCGGCGGATGGGAGAATTGCACGAGGCCAGGGGTGATCGCGCCAGGGCGATCGACTACTACCTGCAGTTGACCACTCAATGGGCCGATGCCGATCCGGAGCTCCAGCCCAAGGTCAGGGAAATCCGCGAACGAATCGCCCGGCTTCGCGGTGAGACGGGGTGAGGCTCACCATCGCGGCGGCGCTCCTCATTCCGTTCACCTCGCCCCTCGCCGCCCAGCGGATCGATTGGCAGACACGGGCCACCTTCTACGCCGACAACACCGAGTTCTTCACGCCGTACCGCACCGGGGAGACCATCTTCGGTGGCCAGGTAGGGTCGTGGATCTCGGCGGCTGCCGATCACAACGTTTCGTTGCGGGCGGGAATCAGCGTCGACCGCCGCTGGGGCAGTGGCGAGTTCGTCGACTCGATCAAGCCGGTGCTCTCGGTGGCCTATCGCGGTCGTCACTCCACAGGCATCCTCGGCACCCTCGACAGCGAACGCCGCCATCGCCTGATCGACCCGGTTATGGTCAGCACCCGTGAACTCACCACCCCGATCGAGTATGGCCTGCAGTGGCGCGAGCGTCGCGGCCCGGTCGACGCCGAGGTGTGGCTCAACTGGCGCAGGCTCAACACCCCGCAACAGCGCGAGGAGTTCGAGGCGGGGGCAGTGCTCGACATTGCCGTGCAACCCTGGCTCGCGGCCACCGCGCAACACCTCTGGTCGCATCGCGGCGGCCAGTTGTACGATGCCGGCGTGCCGGTGAGCAACAACCGGGTCACCTCGGCCGGATTGCGGCTGCACGACTCGATCGCCGTGGCCGGCAAGTCGTCGATCCAGGTGTCGCGTCTATGGAGCGACGGTCACCTGGATCCCGACTACCCGGTCGATCGACCCGCCAACGGGTCCGGTACCTGGCTTCGCGTGTCGGCAACACCGATATGGGACATCGAAATGTTCGTGATCCGCTGGTGGGGCAGGGACTTCCACGCCGCTGCCGGCGACGCCAACTACGGCTCACCTGGTGAGGATGCCGGGTTCTATCGCAGTGAGCGCAAGTACGTCGAGCTGGGGTTGTCGAAGCGGGTGAGGACCCGCGCCGGTACCTCGATGGACGCGGAGATTCGCTGGCACCGGATCGACGACGAGGAGAGCGAGGCGTTCTTCAACACGCCGTGGGAACTGTCGTACCGGTTGGTGGTGCGAGTCCCGCTGGACGTGCCGCTTCGCCGCTAGCGCCTGATAACCACCCGCGCCAGGCCCTGGCTGGCGGGCCAGCTCAACACCACTGCCCGACCCTGCTCGGTGCGATCGAAGCCGCTCTCGCTCCTGGACACGGTCTCGATCGGATACTCCCACCTGGTGGCCTGGTCGGACTCGATCTCCACCGACGTGGCGAGTGACAGCTCGGTGGTGAACGAGATTCCGTTGGCCAGGCCGACATCGGGCGCGTTCCACTGCCACTCCACCGACACGTGACCCACCAGGTCGAACGTGATCAGCTTGCGGAAGCCCGGTGCCTCGCATTCGATGCTGGCACTGCCGGAATCGACGCTCACCGTGGCCGCCAGTGATGTGGTCGCGATGTCGCGCACCACCGGCGGGGCGCCGCTGCGGAAGTCCTCCTCGTTGCACGACGGTGCCACGAAACGATCCACCAGCAGCGCACGCGCCACGCTGTCGATCGGGGGACGCTGGTCGACGGTGGTTTCCAGGTCGTGAATCGACGCCGTTCCATCTGCTGCCACCGGTTCTATCAAGGGGATCTCGCCGCTTTCCCCGGTGTCGGCGGGGTGATAGGCCTCCTCGTGACGAGTCATTGTGTCGGCCAGATTGACGCCGAGAGCGAGATCGAGCAGCACCTCGACGGCCCCGCCGCGATGGGGTGACACCACTGCGAGGAATGCCGGTGAGGTGATCAGCACCTCCAGGTTGCCGTCGCCGTCGATGTCGGTGCTCTCCGCACGCAGCGGCTCGTCCTGGTACAGCATTCGTGCCGCGGCAGCCAGCTCACGCCACAACGCACCGCGGAGGAACGGCAGGTAGATACCGCCGAAGACACCGTGCCAGTAAGCGTCATTGCACTGGGCTCGACTGATGTGGTAGCGCACCTCGACGGGGTCATCCGCCGCCCGACAGGTGCGCGACAGGTGCTGCATAACCTTGTGGAGCCGGTTCGACTCCGGATACTTCGCCAGAAAGTTGCGCCAGTGAGTGCCGCGGAGCAGGGCCTCGTCGTCGGCACCCGGCTGGTGCTGCAGCGGTGCGGATTCGAGGAGGGCCAGCCGACGCGCCTGCACCGGCGGCAGTGCCCATCGCTCCATTTCGTGGTACGACGCGCTAGGCAGGTATACCGGGCCTCGCGACGGAATCGCCGCGATCGCATCTGCCATCGTACTGAACACCACCGCGCCACTCTCGCGCAGCGTCCGCATCCGGGCAGTGAAATCGGCGAACCAGCCATCCTGCCAAACCCACTTGGCCGTGCCCGGCCAGCCACCGAATTTCTCCCCGTCGTCGGCCAGCACCGCCAGCACCTGTCCCTCGGCGCGCAGGGATCGGAGGTAGCCCTCCAGTTCGTCGACCGGGCGGAACGGCACCAGGTAGCGGAGTCGCTGGTCGATGGCGAGCACCGTGAGCGTGTGACCGTCGTACTCGGTGGTCCACGGCTGGTGGAGCTCGGATATCGGCACTCCGGTCACCCGGAGATGGCGATCGTCAATCACCACGAACCGGATACCGGCCCGCGCCAGGTCGCGCGGAAGGTCGCCCTCCCACACCCGCTCGGTGAGCCAGAGACCACCTGCGTCGATTCCGAATCGTCCCAGCAATCGTTCGCGATGCCTCACCACCTGGGCAACTCGATCCTCGGCCGACAGTGCTGCGAGAATCGGTTCGTCGTTGCCAGCGGCGAGCAGTTCGATGCGCCGGTCCGCGACGTGAACACCAATCCGGTCGACCAGTGCAGGTGCGTGTCGTTCGAGCCAATCCAGCAGCGGCCCCGACACGTGAAGTGTCACCGGCCAGGCCTGGCCCTCTTCCAGCCCGGTCAGGAGCGGGTCATAGACCGCGTCGACGTGATCGCGGAACACCGAGTCGAAGTTGCCGATCGGCTGGTGCAGGTGGAGCCCCAGGCAGAACCTCAGCGGCGGTGTCACAGATCCTCGGGGAGAACCAGGGACAGTCGCTCGGCGAGCCGGTTGCGTCTCGGCGTGGCCGGCAAGCTGGCCAGTTCACGCCACACCGCCGCGCGTTCCTCCAGCGAAGGCCAGTCGCCCGCCAGCGCATACAGATCGAGCACGCCGTGCAGCAGCAGGTCGCCGTCGCCCTCGAGACCTGCGGCACGCACCATCGAGAGCGCCCCGTTCAGGGCTGCACGACGGGCGCCGAGCGGCGCCAACTCGCCGGCGTCGAGGGCACGTCGGGCATCGCCGTGCAAGGTCACGTCGAGCACATAGGCCGCTGCCACCGTGGCGAGTCGCTCACGGAGTGGCTCGGGGAAATCGATCGCCTCCACGACCGTGGTGCCGCCCTTGTCCACCCGCTGCACGTGAACCCGGCTGGCCACCACGCCCATCGTCACCACTTCACCGCGCCACCGTTCCGAGCGACCAGTTCGACGCTCGGTGAGCAGCAGACTGGTGCCGTCGAATTCCCAGCCGTGAGTCGGCAGGTCGAGCTCGATTGGTTGCTCGCGCTCGAATTCCCTGAGTGCCAGGAATCCTGCCGCCAGTCTCTCGGGAGCAAGTCGTCCCGGGATCACGTCCCGGTGCCAGATCTCCGCACCGTCGCCGTCGGCGGGATCATTGGCCTTCGCTTCGGAAAGCGTTGCCACCAGTGCCGTTTCCAGATCTGCCGACTCGGCCGGGTCGATCAGGTCGAGTGCGCGGGCGGCGTGGCGGAGCACGATGCGCGGTTCGATCCGTGCGATGTCGTCGAAGAACCAGCCGCAAGAGGTGAACATCGCCAGTCGGTGGCGTTCGAGTTCCGACAGTCGGCGACTGTCGCGTGAGTCGGGCAACTCCCCCGCAGTGCTCGGCGTCCCGATGTCATCGAGCGAGCCGGCGGCCGGCGGCCAGTCGCGCGCAATCACCGCGGAGAGGCGGTCCGACAGCAGCTCCAGCCCGCGACGAAGCGGGGCACGCCAACCTTGCCTGCTGTCGGGGTCCATCCGGCAGCCACAATCGCTTCGCCACCGCTCGACACCGTGCGCACAGCTCCACGAGCTCTCGGGGACAATCCCGCTGGTCGGCGGCTCGTCGCGCTCGGCGACCACCTGCTCGGAGTTGACGATCCGGATGGTCGGATCGTCGCGCACCCGGTCGAGCAATGCCGCGATACCGAGGTCGCCGAAGCGGTGATGATGCCCGAAGGTCTCGCCGTCGACGGCGATGACGGAAATCGGCGGCCGGGGATTCGAGGCCGGACCGGATTCGGTGTCTCCCTTTTCCGTTCGTCGCTCGCGGATCGCCGAGTGAAGGCGATCGGCGTCCTGCAGCAGGTTACCGAATGCCACGCCGTGCGACAGGGCGCCGTCGTAGGGAATCAGCAGCATCTCGCGACCGTTGCCACGCCAGCGTACCGGGCCGCCGTCGGGAGAGACATCCTGCACCTGGTGAGGTGCCAGCAATGTGAACGCGATGCCCGCCTCGGCGAGCACCTCCAACGTCTCCTCGTCGACGGCGGTCTCGGGCAGCCACATTCCCCGCGGTGCGCGGCCGAACACCCGCTGAAAATCGGCGATGCCCCAGCGCACCTCGGTTTTCTTGTCGCGTCTTGATGCCAGCGGGAGGATCACGTGATGATATGGTGCGGCGATCGCGGTGCCGTGTCCGGTGCGACGGATTGCGGCCCGGTCGCCGGCAACCATCGCCTCCAGCACGGAGGACGCGTTGCGTTCCAGCCAGCTCACCAGTGTCGGTCCCACGTCGAACGACAGCCATTCCCACGCGTTGATCACCCGCCGGATCCGTCCCTCGGCATCGAGCACAGGTGCGGTGCCCAGGGGGGTGTAGCACTCACGGGTGATGCGCACATTCCAGTCGTGATCCGGTGCGGCCGAGGGCTCGCGCGCCACCAGCTCCAGCCACGGGTCTTCGCGCGGTGGTTGATAGCAGTGGGCGTGTACCAGGAGACGCTGCACCGGGATCACCCTGGGGGCAGGTCCGAGGCGGCGGCGATGGCGCCGGCGATGTTCTCGAACGGTCCGTCGATGTCGCGCAGTCGCGCCGCCGCAGCCAGCGCACCGTCGAGATCGCCAGCCCCCGACTCGAGAGCCGGCAGCAGTGATTCGAGCGCGTCACAGTGACCGTTGAACCGATCGGTGGCGTAGTCACCAGCCGCACCGGTGGAGATGATGAATTGCCAGTCTGACGACTGGGCCAGCAGCAACTCGCGCGCAGCCTGCTCCAGCACCGGAATCGCACGCTGATGCGCGAGCGCTTCGGGGACGGCGTCCCAGAAGCGCTGCTCCAGCGGCCACAACCGCTGCCAGGTCCAGGCGACCTCGTCGTTGAGCCACATCGAGAAATCGCCATCCTTGCCCCACGAACCGGCCTGCATCGCGATTGCCGCTTCGGGTGGCGAGGCGGCCAGATGAGCGGAGGCGGTCGAGGGCAGGGGCATCCCCGGATTATCGAGCAGGCGGTACAAATTGTGGAGCCATTCGACCCCCTCAAACCACCAGTGGCCGAACAGCTCGGTGTCGAAGGGGGCCACTATGGCGGAATCCCCGTCGGTGGCCCCGTCGGCGACCGTGTCCAGCACGCCGGTGAAATGGCGGGCGTGATGGCTTGCGGCGTCCATCGCGGCGCTCCGCTCGTAGGGCTGCTTGGCGCCCAGGTCGGCGTTGGCGTCGGTCACCCGCCACAGCTTGAGTCCGCCAGGATAGCGGATCTTGTGGAACTCCAGATAGCGGCCGTCGCCGGGGTAGCCACCGTGGCGGCTCCACACCTGCGCAGTAGTGCGCGGGTCGCGGACCAGCACGTTCACCGGCCGGCCCCGCTCGGGCACCGGCGCCACCTGCCAGGCACGATACGGCGATCGAGGTGCGGGCGCGCTTTCGCGTTTCGTGGCGCGGCCACCATACATCTGCCAGGCCTCACCGGCCTCGGCCAGGTGCGCGTCCACGGTGAACCAGCGGAACGACGCGTAACGGAGATGCTGCTCGATGCCGACTCGGTGTGGAGAGGCCGGTGCACCATCCCGCGGTGCCCAGGGACCTGCGGGACGATAGGCGCACTCGGGCAGCCAGCAGCCGGTGGGCAGCTCACCAAAGTGTCGCAGGTGCTCCGCCCGGCCCACCAGCAACTGCAACCGGATCGATTCGTCGCGACCCAGCAACGGCAGGAAGCCGTGGGTGGCAGCCGACGAGATCAGCTCGATTCTGCCTGAATCGGCGTGGCGACGGATTTCGCCGAGGATGTCACCGTCGATGCCCTGCCAGAATTGGTGCAGCCGGGAGATGTGCTGGCGCCAGAACTCGACCACCGGCAGCAACTCGTTGTCGCCGGCTTCGGCCAGCGACTCCGGCGCCTCCTCTATCGTCTCCAGGCGGTGCGCGAAGTAGGCATCGACCTCCACCCGGAACGACGGATGCGCCAACTGGGCCGCCAGGACCGGCGTGACACCGAGGGTGATGGGCACTGCCAGTGATTCGCGCTCGGCGCGGTCGAGCAGCTCCAGCAGCGGCAGGTAGGTGTCGAGGGTGGCCTCGGCGATCCAGTCGCTGCCGTGCGGCCAGCGGCCGTGATGCAGCACCCAGGGCAGGTGCGAATGCAGCGTGAGGATGAATCGCATCAGTGCTGCCGCATCGCGGCGCGCCGGGCGATTGCGCGAGCGTAGATCGCCTCGTAGCTCCGGGCCACCCCGTCCCAACTGAAGTCGCGCTGCATCGCCTCGTGCTGCATCGTGCGCCAGGCAGCCGGTGCCGCGTGTTCGGTGAGGGCGCGCCACATACCGCCAGCAAGCGCGCGCTCATCGAAGGCGTCGAACAGGAAACCGCTGACACCATCATCGATCGTGTCGGCCAATCCTCCCACTCGCCGTGCCACAGGGATGGTGCCGTAGCGTTGTGCCCGCATCTGCGTGAGACCGCACGGCTCGTATTGTGACGGCATAAGGAACAGGTCGGCGCCGGCCATCAACGCGTGCTCCAGGTCGTCGGAGAACGCGGTGTTCACGCCGACGCGATCGGGCATTGCGGTGGCCAGTGAGTGCAGTGCCTGCTCGAACTTCTGCTCGCCACTGCCGAGGAACACGAACTGTGCGTCACTGTTGAAGAGGCCGTGATTGTGGACCACCAGGTCCAGGCCCTTCTGGGTCACCATCCGGCCGGCCAGCGCCACCACCGGAACGTCAGCGTGTTCGGGCAGACCGAAGCGACGCTGCAGGTCGGCCTTGCAGGCCGCCTTGCCGGCGAACTCGTCCGCGCCGTAGTTGGCGGCGATCAGCGAGTCGGCGGCCGGATCCCACACCGACTGGTCGATGCCGTTCAGCACACCGGCGAACCTGTCGCCGAGTTCCTGATAGACCTGATGCAGGCCGAAGCCGCCATCGATGGTGCGCAGCTCGCCGGCGTGCGATGGCGACACCGTGGTGGCGGTATCGCAGTGGGTGAGGCCGCCCTTGAGGAAGTTGGCCTTGCCGTACCATTCCATCTTCGAGAAGTGGTACACCGACCACGGCAGTCCGATCTCCGGAATCACTTCGGCAGGAAAGTGACCCTGATATCCGCCATTGTGCACCGACAGGGAAACCGGAATGCGATCGTACCACGGCGTGCCGGCGCCCCAGGTGCGCAGGTACACCGCGGCGAGTGCCGCGTGCCAGTCGTGCGCGTGCAGCAGCACCGGTCCGCTGGTGATGCGCGGCAGGATGGTCACCGCGGCAGCGGCAAACGCGGCGAAGCGGAGATGGTTGTCGGGGTAGTCGCGTCCCTGCTCGCCGTAGATACCGGCACGATCGAAGAAATCGTCGTGCTGCAGAAACCACACCGGTGTCTCGGAGGCGGGGTCCTGATCGCGCCAGAGCCGGAATGTCTCGGTCCTGTCGCCGAACCTGAGCGACCAGGCTTCGCCCACCGCGACCAGCCGCCGGAGGTGGGGGCGCGCGACCTGGTACAGCGGCACGATCGCGGCGGTGTTGAGGCCGCGCCGGTGCTGGAATCGGTGCAGACCCCAGGCCGCCTCGGCCAGTCCACCAGTCCGGGCATACGGATAGTACTCGGCCGCCAGGTGCACCACCGTGGGCTCGGCGCCGTCGATCAGCGGCAGGAGACGAGGCTCGAGGGACGACATTGGTGCGACCTTGCGGAACGGGTGCTGGCAGCGAGAACCTGCCCCAAAGGAAGCCGGAACCGGGCCGGGCGCAAGGGAGCCGCGAAAGGTGCTGATGGCGCGGCCGGGCGGCACCCGGCGGCCCGGCTCACGGCTAGCTTCCCAACGGCGGATCGTCCTCGAACGGCTCGCCGCGCAGGATCGGTGCGTAGTAGCGCTCGACGTAGTCCTGCACCATCCGCCGGGAAGTGAACTTGCGTCCGGCAACGCGGATCGACTCCTTCATCCGCTGTACCCACTTCTGGGGCACCCCGTTGTCGTCGACATCGTACCACGTGGGCACTACTTCGTCCTCGAGCAGTCGATACAGGTGTTCCGCATCGGCTGCATCCGCAACTTCGGCTTCTGTCCCGGAATCAACCCGGGGAATCGACCAGCCATTCCTGCCGGTGGCACCCTCTTCCCACCAGCCATCCAGCGTCGACAGGTGCGGCACCCCGTTGAGCGCCGCCTTCATTCCGGAGGTGCCGCTCGCCTCCAGCGGCACCCTCGGCAGGTTGAGCCACAGGTCGACACCCTGCACCAGCACGTGTGCCAGGTGCATCTCGTAGTCCTCGAGGAACGCCACCCTTCCCTCGAACATCGGGTCGCGGGTGAAGTCGTATACCTCGCGCAGCACTTCCTTGCCGGGGTTGTCCTGCGGGTGTGCCTTGCCGGCCACGACCAGTTGGACCGGGCGGTGCGAATTGGTGACCAGCTTGCGGAATCGTTCCACGTCGCGGAACAGCAGGTTGGCGCGCTTGTAGGTGGCGAACCGACGCGCGAACCCGATGGTGAGCGCGTCGGGGTCGAGCAGCGTGCCGGCGGCAACCGCCTGCGCTGCCTCGGTCCAGGTCGATTTCCAGCGCCGTCGCGCCTCCTGGCGAATCCGCTGGAACAGGATCGCCTTGAGCTCGAGATGCACCTGCCAGAGCGCCCGTGACTCCAGGCCGAGCACGGCATCCCAGGTCTCGGCGTCATCGCGGCGATCACCCCAGTCGGCGCCGAGGTGCTGGTCGAGCAGGCGCATCACCGGGTTGGCCATCCACGTGGCGAGGTGAACGCCGTTGGTGACCGCACCGATCGGCACCCGTTCCCTGGGGCGTTCACCCCAGAGATCTCCCCACAGCTCGCGCGAGACGATGCCGTGCCGCTCGGCGACACCGTTGACGTGTCCCGCTAGTCGGATTGCCAGCACCGTCATATGGAACTGGTTCCTGTCGCGGGCCGGGTGGACGCCGAGACCGAGCACCCGCTCCGGCTCGACACCGAAGTCGGCCAGGTACTCGGGGCCGGCGCAATCTGCCACTCGCGCGACGTCGAAGTGATCGTGTCCCGCGGGAACCGGTGTGTGGGTGGTAAAGATGGTGCTGCGACGCACCCGCGTGATTGCTTCGTCGAACCGGGTTCCGCTGCCGGCAAGTTCGCGAATCCGCTCCAGCATCAGGAACGCGGCGTGCCCCTCGTTCGCGTGCCAGGCCCCGGGATCGATGCCAAGGGCGCGGAGGATCCGCACGCCACCGACACCGAGCACCCATTCCTGCCGCAGTCGCATCGGCAGTCCACCGGCGTAGAGGCGCGAGGTGAGGGTGCGATCTTCGGGATGGTTCTCTTCCACATCGGTGTCGAGCAGGTAGATCGGTGCGCGACCCACCGGCATCGTCCAGGCACGCACGCGGATCGGGCGGCCGTCGATCCGGAGCGCGGTGTGCCACTCCTCGCCACCGGGTGATGCCACCGGAACCAGCGGTGTGAGATCGGGATCGATCTGGTCGTCGCCGTCTTCCTGCCAGCCATCCGGTCGGACCCGCTGGTCGAAGTAGCCCTGCTTGTAGAAAAGCCCCACGCCGACAAACGGCACCGCGATGTCGCTGGCGGTCTTGATGTGGTCGCCGGCGAGCACGCCGAGGCCACCGGAATAGATCGGCACCGAGTTGTGCAGGCCGAACTCGGCACAGAAGTAGGCGACCGGACGCTCGACGCTGATGTCGGGATAGGCCTCGCGGAACCAACCGGCGGTGCTGGTCTGCTCGATGGCGAGCCACTCCATCACCTGGTCATAGTGGGCCAGGAAATCGCTGTCGCGGAGCAAGGCCTCGAGGCGCTCGGGCGGAACCTGACGCAACAGCGCCACCGGATTGTGCTGTAGCTGATGCCACGCAACCGGGTCGATGCGGCGGAACAGGGCGCGGGCTTGCCGGTGCCAGCTCCAGGCGATGTTGAGGGCGAGGGCAGCCAGTCCTTCGAGCCGGGCCGGCAATGCCGGCAGCTTTTCGCGGGCAATCTGTGTCACGTGCATCACTCAAAGAAAGCGCACGACCGCGGCTAATGCGAGGTCCGGCGTGTGCGTCCCGGAGCCCGCCCGGACGTCAACCGCTTTCCCATCCACTCGCACGAGGCACACGATGAAGCTCCTGGCGATACTCGGTGTTCTGCTGCTCCTGGCTGGCGGCTGGGTGACCATCAACGGCGGTTCGTTCACCACTCGGGAGAAGGTGGTGGAGGTGGGAGACCTCGCCATAACGGCGGATCGCGAGCGTCCGATCCCGCTCTGGGCCGGGATCGGGGCGATGATTCTGGGCGCCGGGCTGATAGCAGCCGGAGCGCGGAAGAACTAACTGCCGACCGGGATCACTTGATGCTGAAGGGGATCTCGCCCCGGATCGGGTGACCGTCGCTGGAGGCGGTCCGCCAGGCGATGGTGTAATCACCCTCGTGCATCGTGCCAGTGATTCTCGCGACCAGGAGCTTCTTGTCGGTGCTGTCCTGCCTCACCCGCTCGACCTGCACGGCGCCGTGCGGGCCAGTGAGCGAGACGCTCGACAGCCTGATCAGCGGTTCTTGCGAGTACCACAGCCTGATCTCGACCGGTGCAGCGGTGTAGCTGCTGTCCTTGGCCGGGAGCGACTTGGTGAGCCGGAGGTGCATCGCACCGGTTGCCGGGGTGGCCATTGCCCACGAGCCCAGCAGCACTGCCGCGGTCAGCCCCAGCTTCAAAGTTTGCTGCATCATCGAATCCTTCCCCTGTCCGTCTGGATGAATGGTGCGTCCGGAGTAGTGGACGTCCGGCCAGGCACCGAGTTTCACGGCGGACCGTTCTCGGGCCAGCGCCTGAGGGTCCGCTGGAAGAACATATTGTTGGGCACCCTCAGTACCGTGCCGACCGGCTTGCCATCGGCGTCGATCTCGTCGATCGTGGTGTAGATCAGCCTGATCTCGCGCACTCTGCCGCCGAAGCCCGGCTTGTCGGCAGATTCGAGGATCTCGATCCTGTCGCGACGCCTGAAGGGCCGGGTGGTGAGAATCAGCATCGTGCAGAAGATGTTGGAGAGGACGCTCCACGCCGCGAAGAAGGCGACCGCGGCCACCGCTGCGAAGCCGGTGAACGCCGCCCAGAGCGCCGATCCGGGGACGCCCAGCACTTCCAGGGCCACCAGCAGCGCAGTGGTGTAGAGGATGAAGCCGGTCAGGCGTCGCATCCCGACGACCACTTCCTCGGGGAGGCGGTTCGGCATCGCCAACCGGGCGATCATCCGCTGCACTATGAGGTGGAGCACGAACGCCACGCAGAAGATCAGGGCGATCAATGCTGCGGGGCCGAGCATCTCGCCCCAATCAGGTGGCACTGCCGACAGTTCCGGTGGCATCCCCAAAGATATCTTGGCGGTCGAGGAGACCAACCACCGGTGACGTCCTGCTATTTGGGCACGTAGCGCAGCACGCCCGATGTGCTGGCGGTGAACATCGTGGTTCCCACCTTGCGGTACCGATTCACCAGCCTGCCGGGAGCTGGGACGAAGTGCCAGGTGGCGCCGCCGTTGGTGGTGGCATACATCCCGTCGAAGAAGCCGCCCACCCAGCCGACTTCCTCGTCGAGGAAGCCGATACCCTGCACACCACTTCTCGGGTCGGGAGTCTGGCCGCTCACCACGATCTGCACTTCCCAGCTCTCGCCGCTGTCGACCGACTTGCCGACCCGGTAGGTGCCGTCGGTGGAGGCGAGGGCCGCGTAGAGCACCTGGTCTGTCACCGGGAAGATCTTCCATCCCCAGCCGGTGCCGTATTCGCCGACGAACACCTGTCGCCAGGTGTCGCCACCGTCGGTGGTCTTGTAGATGATTGCCGACTGGCTTGGCGAGGTCTGCTGGTTGGCCCTGCCGCCGATGAACCCGACGTCGTCGTTGAGGAACACCACGTCGACCAACCCCTGCGCAGTTGCGCCGAAGCTCTTGAAGGTCCAGGTCAGGCCGCCATCGGTGGAGCGGTAGTAGTCGGCGGCGTTGGAATATCTGCCGACGACGTGCACGGTGTTGCCGACGTGGGCAATGCCGCAGAAGCCGACCGGCGACGGATTGAAACCATCGGTGATGTTGCTCCAGGTGGTCCCGCCGTCGTCGGTGCGATACATCACGCCGCTCAAGGTGCCGGCGAAGCCGAGCTTGGCGGAGACGAAATCCAGCGAGCGCAGGTTGCCGAGATTGGTGGCCTGTGGCTGCCAGGTCACGCCGCCGTCAGCCGAGGCGAATATTTCGCCCAGGGCGGTGACGAACCAACCGTGCTCCACGTCGGGGAAGGCGATCCCCTCCGGCTTGGTGGTGATCTGATGGTCGAACACGACCTGCCAGCTTCCCAGGCGCTCGACGGTGTCCGGCAGGGCGGGGGGCGGCGGCGGCGGTGGCGGCGGTGGTGGAGGAGGTGGCGGCGGCGGAGGCGGCGGGGGCGCAGGCGGCGGAGTCACCGGGTCGCCACTGTCGGAGCAACCGGCGGCCAGGCCGGTGCCGAGGCAGGCCAGCAGTGCGAGCCTGATCAGCATCCGGATGCCGCGCGATGGTGCGAGCATAATCCACCTCTGGTGGCGCGTGGGCGGGTGTTGTGACGAATTGACCGCCGCCAACCCTTCCTGGTCACGTCCTGGGTAACGTCGGGCTACCAGCTATACAGCACCAGGTGTTCGAACCCGATCTCGTCAGTGAGCTTGCCGAGCAGATAATCGTTGCCGACCTCGTACACATCCATACCGGCGGGGAATTCCAGCCGCAGTTCGGGTCGGCCATCCCGGAATCCCATCAGTGTGGTCGACGAATCGACCGGCAGTGATGTGACCCACCACAGCGTACCATCCGGCGAACCGTGCATCGTGGTAAAGTGCGGCGCAAACTCAGGCCTGCCTTCCTCGATGATCATATCCCGCATCTGGCTGCGAACTGCCGGATCACCAAACTGGGCAACAAGGCGATCCACGATCGCCAGGTAGCGTGACTCCTCCAGCGGCACTGCTGCCAACGGCACCGAGTCCTCGGCGAGCAGGACTCCATCCTGTCCGTAGGTCCGAATGATCGGCGAAGAGCTGAGCCCGAGGATGATCCGGTCCCCCGCAACCGCCAAACCGGCGAGGCTGCCGATCGCACTGGGCTGGCCCAGTGGCTGTCCGGGGGCCGCTGCCAGCGAATCGCCATCGGGCGACACGATCAGCAGTGATCCGCGCATCGCCTGCGTGTCGGGATCCCCTCCCGTCGGTGGCGCAATTGCTCCAGTCGCGTCGAGGACCGCGAAGTTTCCGCTCGGCAGACAGTCGGGCTGGAATGCGGTGGGTGTCGGTGCGGTCATCTGGCGTGCGAAGTTGCCGTCGGGACTGAAAATCGACACACGTGACTGCGCCATATCCCACACGAACAGCGAATCGGCGGCGCAGCGGCCGAGGTACACCGGGAAGGTGAATTCCCCCGGACCCTCGCCCTGCCTGCCCAGGCTGCTCAGCACCGCTCCCTCGGCAGACACGATGACCACCGCTCTCTGGTCGCTGTCGAGCAGCGCGAGCCGGCCGTCAGGGAATCGTGTCGCATCCTGCAGGCTGCCGACCAGCACCGAGTCGTCGTCTCCCAGCGGCAGGTCGAGGGCGAGCACGGGTTCCGTTGTGGTGGCACCGTTCTCGAGGGACTGGCCGCCGCCACAGGCGACGAGGAGGACCAATACGAGGAGAATCGGCAGGCGTGAGCGCATTGGCAGTCCCGGTTCAGGTGTGCCGCATTCTAGGTGACCTGTGCCGGTGGGGCCACTCCTGGCAGGTGTCGCGCACTGGGAATCGGGACCGCTGGTCCGGCGTCGCACTAGATTGAGATATGGCAATTTCCTGCTCAGCACCCGTGCCCGATTGTCCTCGCACTCAGCCGGGGGCCGCCCGTGACTGACCTCGCTGCCCCACCGGTCCGGGCTGCCGGTGCCGACGCCGGTCCCGGCATCTATCGGGCCCGCCACAAGATCCGGGTGGTGACCGCCGCCTCGCTGTTCGATGGTCACGATGCAGCCATCAACATTATGCGCCGCATCCTGCAGGCCAGTGGCGCCGAGGTGATCCACCTCGGCCACGACCGCTCGGTCGAGGAAGTGGTGACGTGTGCGATCCAGGAGGATGTCAACGCGATCGCGATGACGTCGTACCAGGGTGGCCACGTCGAGTACCTGCGGTATATGCGCGACCGACTGATGGAGGAGAATTCGGGGCACATCCGGATCTTTGCCGGCGGTGGTGGCGTGATCCTGCCCGCCGAGATCGAGGAGCTGCACGCTTACGGAATCGAGCGGGTGTATTCGCCCGACGATGGTCGTGCGATGGGCCTGCAGGGGATGATCAACGACCTGCTCGAGCGATCCGATTTTCCCACCGGACGCGACGTCTCGGAGGCGGATGTCGCCGCTGCGCGCGAGCGCGACCCGCGGGCCATCGGTCGACTCATCTCCGCCGCCGAGAATTGGCGCGACCAGCACGCCGGACTGCTCGACGGGATCCGGGAGGAGGCCGGCACCATCACCACTCCCGTGCTCGGGGTCACCGGGACCGGCGGCGCCGGCAAGTCGTCACTGGTGGACGAACTGGTGCGTCGCTTCCTGGTCGACCAGCCAGATCGCACCCTCGGGATCATCTCGGTGGATCCCAGCAACCGTCGCACCGGTGGTGCGCTGCTAGGCGACCGGATCCGGATGAACGCGATCGCCACTCCGCGGGTGTTTATGAGGTCGCTCGCCACCCGGCAGGCCAATATTGCGGTCTCCGGGCATCTGCAGGATGCGGTGGCAATCCTCAAGCTGTCGGGAGTCGACCTGGTAATTCTCGAGACCAGCGGCATCGGTCAGAGCGGCACCGAGGTTGTCGATCACTCCGACGTGTCACTCTACGTGATGACGCCGGAGTACGGTGCGGCCACCCAGCTCGAGAAGATCGATATGCTCGACTATGCCGACGTGGTGGCGCTCAACAAGTTCGACAAGAGGGGCGCGCTCGATGCGCTTCGCGACGTTCGCAAGCAGGTGCAGCGCAACCAGCGCGCCTTCGACCGCTCGCCCGACCAGATGCCGGTGTTCGCCACGATTGCATCGCAGTTCAACGATCCCGGCACCACCCGGCTGTACCGGGCGGTGATGGAGCGGATCGTGGCGGTGTCCGGCGCGCCGCTCGCGCCCGGTATCGACGCGACCGGCGAGTCGGAGCGGATGCAGATCATCCCGCCGGAGCGGAGCCGGTATCTCGCCGAGATCGCGGCTACCATCCGCGGGTACAACGACAGTGCGGAGGAGCAGGCCAGGGTGGCGGCGCGGTTGCAGGCGGTGCGAGAAACCGCGCTGCTGCTGGGTGACCAGGTCGACGGTACGGAGATCCCCCGGAAGATCGCCGAGCTGGAACGGCAGCTCGACGGTGACAACCGGACCGCGCTGGAACAATGGCAGGAGACGCGCGACCGGTACACCGGCGACGAGATCTCCTATCAGGTTCGCGGTCGCGAGATCCGCTCGCCAGCCACCACCGAGAGCCTGTCGCACCTGCAGATTCCCAAGGTGGTGGTGCCGCGGGACGACAACTGGGGCACGCTGCTCCGCTGGCTGTTGCAGGAGAACTTCCCGGGCCAATTCCCCTACACCGCCGGCGTGTTCCCGCTCAAGCGCGAGGGCGAGGACCCGGCCAGGATGTTTGCCGGCGAGGGCGGGCCGGAACGCACCAACCGGCGCTTCCACTACCTGTCGGCCGGGATGCCGGCGCGCCGCCTGTCGACGGCCTTCGATTCGGTCACGCTGTACGGCAACGACCCCGCCATCAGGCCGGACATCCACGGCAAGATCGGCAACGCCGGCGTGTCGATCTGCTGCCTGGACGATGCCAAGAAATTGTATTCGGGCTTCGACCTCGCCGATGCGAAGACCTCGGTGTCGATGACCATCAACGGCCCGGCACCGGTGATCACCGCCTTCTTTATGAACGCGGCGATCGATCAGCAGTGCGAGAAATACATCCGGGCCGAGGGGCTAACCGACGAGGTGGAGCGCAAGCTGGATGCGTATTTTGCCGAACGCGGCGTCGAGCGGCCGCGCTACCGGGGCCAGTTGCCTCCCGGCAACGACGGCCTCGGCCTGATGCTGCTCGGCGTCACAGGGGACAAGGTGCTGCCGGCTGACGTGTACCAGCGGATCCGGGCCGGGACGCTCAGTGCGGTGCGCGGCACGGTCCAGGCAGACATCCTCAAGGAAGACCAGGCCCAGAACACCTGCATCTTCTCCACCGAGTTCTCGCTCAAGCTGATGGGCGACGTGCAGGAGTTCTTCACCAACAACGACGTGCGCAACTTCTATTCGGTCAGCATCTCCGGCTATCACATCGCCGAAGCGGGAGCGACGCCGGTGACCCAACTGGCCTTCACGCTGGCCAACGGCCTCACCTACGTCGAGTACTACCTGTCTCGCGGCCTGCCGATCGATGCCTTTGCGCCCAACCTTTCGTTCTTCTTCTCCAACGGCACCGATCCCGAGTACGCGGTGATCGGGCGGGTGGCCCGGCGGATCTGGGCCAAGGCAATCAAGCTCCGCTACGGTGGCGCGGCGCGGTCGCAGATGCTCAAGTATCACGTCCAGACCAGCGGTCGCTCACTGCACGCGCAGGAGATCGACTTCAACGACATCCGGACCACCCTGCAGGCGCTCTACGCCATACTCGACAACTGCAACTCGCTGCACACCAACGCCTACGACGAGGCGATCACCACGCCCACCGAGGAGAGCGTGCGCCGGGCGATGGCGATCCAGTTGATCATCAACCACGAGTTCGGGCTGGCCCGCAACCAGAACCCGCTGCAGGGCTCGTTCTTCATCGAATGGCTCACCGACAAGGTCGAGGAGGCGGTGCTGCTCGAGTTCGACCGGATCAGCGAGCGGGGTGGGGTGCTCGGCGCGATGGAGACTATGTACCAGCGCGGCAGGATCCAGGAGGAGTCACTCCACTACGAGCAACTCAAGCACTCTGGTGAGCTGCCGGTGATCGGCGTCAACACCTTCCTTTCCTCGCAGGGCTCACCCACGGTGCTGCCGGCCGAAGTGTTCCGGTCGAGCGAGGAGGAGAAGGAGGGTCAGGTGGCACAGGTGGCCAAGGTGCAGGCACTTCACGCCGACGCACGCCCTGCCGCACTCGAGCGGCTGCAGCAGGTTGCACTCCACGGCGACAACGTGTTCGCCGAGCTGATGGAGACCGCCAAGGTGTGCACGCTGGGCGAGATCAGTCGGGCATTGTTCGCGGTGGGCGGTCAGTACCGGCGCAGTATGTAGCCGTCAGTGCTGTCTGGCGCTCAGGCGCCGATCTGGCCGACCGCTCGTGCGATCAGCTCCAGCGATCGCAACCGCAGCTCGTGATCGTAGACGTCCGACACCAGAATCAGCTCGTCGGCGTCTGTCTCCGCGACCAGCGCCTCGATCCCCCGCCGCACGGTGTCGGGCGAGCCGATGATCGAACGGCTCAGCATTCGCCCGGCCTGGGCCCTCTCGACCGGCGACCAGTACTCATCGATGTCGTCGATCGGCGGTTGCGACAGGCCGGGCTGGCCCCGGAAGATCGACACGAAAGACATCTGCTGCGTGGTGGCGAGCCGTCGCGCCTCTGCGTCGGTGGGCGCCGCAATCACGTTGACACCGACCATTGCATAAGGCCTGTCCAATTGCTGCGATGGCGTGAAGCGAGTCCGGTAGAGTTCCAGTGCCGGTATCAGCAGGTCAGGCGCAAAGTGTGAGGCGAAGGCATAGGGCAGGCCCATCGCGGCCGCGAGGGCAGCGCCGAAGCTGCTGGAGCCGAGAATCCAGATCGGCACGTTGGTGCCGGCAGCGGGAACTGCCTGGACCCGCTGGCCGGGTGCGGCCGGTGCCAGGTACGACTGCAGTTCGGCGACGTCCTGCGGGAACCGGTCGGCGGCTGCCGGGTCACGTCGCAGCGCGCGCACCGTGAGCGGATCGGTGCCGGGGGCACGGCCCAGGCCGAGGTCGACCCGACCAGGGAAAAGACGCTCAAGCGTGCCGAATTGCTCTGCAATGATGTACGGCGCGTGATTGGGCAGCATTATTCCGCCGGCACCGATCCGGATCGTGCTGGTGCCGGCACCGATGTGGGCCAGCACCACGGCGGTCGCAGCACTCGCGATGCCCGGCATATTGTGATGTTCCGCCACCCAGATGCGCCGGTACCCCCAGCGCTCCGCGTGCAACGCGATGTCGCGGGCCCGGTCGAGGGCGGTCCTGGCGTCGGCCTCCCCGCTGACGCGGACCAGCTCCAGAATCGACAGCGGCGGCAGCGGAGCCTTCATCAGCGCGTCAGCGGCTTGTACTTGATCCGGTGCGGCTGGTCGGCAGCGGTTCCCTTGCGGCGATGCAGGTCGGCACTGTACTCCTGATAATTGCCCTCGAACCACACCACTTCGCTGTTGCCCTCGAACGCGAGGATGTGAGTGGCGATCCGGTCGAGGAACCAGCGATCGTGCGAGATCACCACCGCACAGCCCGAGAACGTCAGCAGCGCGTCCTCGAGTGCGCGCAGCGTGTCGACATCGAGGTCGTTGGTGGGTTCGTCCAGCAGCAGCAGGTTGCCGCCGGACTTGAGCAGCTTGGCCAGGTGCAGCCGGTTGCGCTCGCCGCCCGAGAGCACGCCCACCTTCTTCTGCTGATCCGATCCCCGGAAGCCGAACCAGCCGCAGTAGGCCCGCGAGTTGATGGTGCGGTTGCCGAATTCGAGCACGTCGTAGTCGCCGGCGATCTCCTGGTACACGGTGTGCTCGGGGTCGAGCGCCTCGCGACTCTGGTCCACGTACGCCGGGATCACCGTCTTGCCCACCACCAGTTCGCCACCATCGGGCTGTTCCTGACCGACGATCATCCGGAACAGCGTGGTCTTGCCGGCGCCGTTGGGGCCAATGACGCCCACGATGCCGCCACGCGGCAACGAGAAGTTCACCTGCTCGAAGAGCAACCGGTCGCCATAACCCTTGCGGAGGTCGTTGGCGATCACCACCTCGTCGCCGAGTCGCGGTGCGGGCGGAATCAGGATCTCGTGACCCTGCACGTCGGCCTTCTGCTCCTCGGCCACCAGCGATTCGTAGGCGGAGATACGGGCCTTGCTCTTGGCCTGACGTCCGCGGGCCGACATACGCACCCATTCCAGCTCGCGCTCGAGGGTGCGCTGCCGCGCGCTGGCCTGCTTCTCCTCGGTGGCGAGCTTCTTCTGCTTCTGTTCCAGCCAGCTCGAGTAATTGCCCTTCCAGGGCACGCCCTCGCCGCGATCCAGTTCGAGGATCCACTCGGCGACATTGTCCAGGAAGTAACGATCGTGAGTGATCGCCACCACGGTTCCCTTGAACTCCTTCAGGAACCGCTCCAGCCAGGCGACAGATTCGGCATCGAGATGGTTGGTGGGTTCGTCGAGCAACAGCATATCCGGCTTGGCCAGCAGCAGGCGGCAGAGTGCCACGCGACGCTTCTCGCCACCCGACAACCTGGTCACGTCGGCATCCCCAGGGGGAAGCCGGAGCGCGTCCATCGCGATGTCGAGAGTGTGATCGAGTTCCCAAGCGTTGGCGGCGTCGATCCGGTCCTGCACCGCCGCCTGCTTGTCGAGAAGTGCGGTCATCTCGTCGTCGCTCATCGGCTCGGCGAACTTCGCCGAGATCTCCTCGAACTGGGTGAGGAGGGCGCGAATGTCGGCCACCGCCTCCTCGACGTTGCCGCGGACATCCTTGGTCGCATCGAGTTCCGGTTCCTGTGGCAGGTAGCCGATGCGGGTGCCCGCAAGCGGCTTGGCCTCGCCCAGGAAATCGGTGTCCACACCGGCCATAATCCGGAGCAGGGTGGACTTGCCGCTGCCGTTGGACCCGATCACGCCGATCTTGGCGCCAGGATAGAACGAGAGGTAGATCCCCTTGAGGATCTCGCGCTGGGGCGGGACGACCTTGCGGAGGTCCCGCATCGTGAAGATGTATTCTCCGGCCATAGTGGGCCAAGATAAGCGGGAGAGGGGAGAAGGGGAGAAGGGAGAAGGGAGAAGGGAGAAGGGGAGAGGTGTTCGCTTCTCACTTGACAGGGGCGACGCTCCCACCGATACTGGACTGCAACAATCGACGCACCCCGTGGTCATTTGCCGCTGCTTGCAGCCACGTTAAACAATTGCTAAAAGTGCGATGGGTCTCTGCGCCCGGCGGCATTCGTGCCACCGGGCGTTGTTGCGTCCGGGGCTGCCCTGTACCTCGGAAGCGGAGTTTCCCGTGTCCCACCGATCGAATGTCGAATCCCCGTCCTGGGAGCTGTCCGGATCCCCTGGTGACCCCGTCGTGGCCGTGCTGGGCGGCATTTCCGCCACTCGTCACGTCACCGCCACCGCCAGCCAGCCGACAGACGGCTGGTGGCAACTGCTGGTCGGGCCGGCCGCCGCCATCGACACGCGCCATTTCCGTGTGCTCGGCATCGACTGGGCCGCGCCGGAATCCGGTCGGGTCTCCACTGCCGATCAGGCCGAGCGGTTGATCGGCGTGCTCGACCACCTGGGCATTGCCAGACTGGACGCCATCGTCGGTGCGTCGTATGGCGGAATGGTGGCGCTCGCACTTGCTGCCGCGCATCCGGAACGGGTAGGTCGCCTTGTGCTTATCTCCGCCGCGCACGAGCCTCATCCGATGGCTACTGCGCATCGGGTCATCCAGCGGCGAATCATACGTCTCGGCCTTGCCGCGGGCTTGCCGAGCGAGGGAGTCGCGCTGGCACGCGCACTGGGGCTCACGACGTACCGGACGTTGACCGAGTTCGCCGCCCGATTCGACTCGGCGCCGGAGGGTGACGCGGAACCGGCCGTGTTCCCAGTCGAGCGGTACCTCGATCACGGTGGTCGCAAGTTCGCGCGTGACTGGAGTCCGGAGCGGTATCTCGCACTGTCGGAGTCGATCGACCGTCACCAGGTGGATCCCGCCAGGATCCACACTCCCGTTGCGCTGCTCGGTGTGCAGGAGGACACGCTGGTGCCGTGCTGGCAGTTGCGCGAGTTGCGTGACCGGTTGAGCGGTCCGGCGCATCTGGAGGAGATCAGCTCGATCTACGGTCACGACGCCTTCCTCAAGGAAGTTGACGCAGTGGGCTCGTTCCTTTCGCGGGCCCTTGGCCGTGAGGTGCAGCGTGCCGCGTGAGCTGAGCATCACCCGGGCGATCCGGACCGGGATCGCAAGTGATCGGCATCACTATGCCGTGACGCCGCCGATCCAACTGTCGTCGACGTTCGCATTCGAGGAGTTCGGCAGGGTGGGGCAGTACGACTACACCCGTTCGGGCAATCCCACTCGCGACCTGCTGGCGCAGGCGATCGCCGAGCTCGAGGGAGGCAGCCGGGCCATCGTGACCAGCACTGGAATGAGCGCCGTTGGATTGGTGCTCAACCTGCTTCGTCCCGGCGATCTGATGCTGGCGCCGCACGACTGCTATGGCGGCACGCATCGATTGCTGACGCACCTGGCCAGGCGGGGCTTGTTCGAGGTGGAGTTCGTGGATCTGACCGTGTGCGGGCGGGCGAGGCAAGCCTCGCCCCTGCACCGCTCTCCCAGGCTGGTCTGGATCGAGACGCCCAGCAATCCGCTGCTGCGGATCACCGACATTCGTGCCGTGGCCGACGCCGCACACGCGATCGGTGCACTGGTGGTGGTGGACAACACCTTCCTGTCGCCGCTGTGGCAGCAGCCGTTCGAGCACGGCGCCGACATCGTGGTGCATTCGACCACCAAGTACCTGAACGGCCACAGCGATGTGGTGGGTGGCGCGGTGATCGCGCGCGATCCGGTGGTGGGCGATGAACTGGCGTGGTGGGCCAATGCCAGCGGCGTCACTGGTGCGCCATTCGATGCCTGGCTCACGCTGCGCGGCATCCGGACGCTGCACGCCCGCGGGCGGATTCACCAGGAAAATGCCGACGCGGTAGTGCGGCTGTTGACCGCACATCCGGCAGTGGCGCAGGTGTACCACCCCGGCTTGCCGTCGCATCCGGGTCACGACATTGCCGCTGGGCAGCAGCAGGGCTTCGGCGCGATGGTCTCATTCGAGTTGCACGGCGGCGAGGACGCGGTGCGTGCCTTCGTGGCGGGATTGCAATGCTTCACGCTGGCGGAGTCGCTGGGGGGCACCGAATCGCTGGTGGCGCATCCGGCCACGATGACCCACGCTTCGATGGACCCGACGGCACGCCGCACGGCCGGCATCACCGACTCGCTGCTGCGGCTGTCGGTGGGGATCGAGGAAGAGGAGGCGCTGCTGGCCGACCTGGACGCGGCGCTGAAGCGGGCGGGTCGAGTGGCGGAGGTGGCGGCGGGTTGAAGCATTGCGGTGCCTTGACAAAGAGAGAGTGCTGCCGGGTGACCCGGTTCTGCCGGCAATGTCGCTATACTGCCCCGATGGTGCGTCGGTGGAGCAGTGCCTGCAATTCGAACGGGTGATGGAGCATCTGCGGCGGTCTCACAATCCTGTGTGTCGACAGACGGCAGATATCATCTACGATCAGATGTACAATCACGACGGCTCCAGTATTGGTGTCTACAATCAGGAACAGCAGGGAACCTTGTTCGGCGGGTCGGGCTATGATTCGGACAATGGTGAGTTTTTCGACCATACTATCCTGTTTCCGCGTGCTTACGAGAGCGACCACCAGCTCGCACTGACACTGACTCACGAAGCCTACGGCCATCAATTTCTCAACAACCACGACGAGTTCTTGGCGGAAGCTCACGCCGTAGTTTGTGGGACGGAGAACTAGGGAGGGGGGATGTGCCGCATTTTGATCCAAGTGCTGCTGGCGACCGCGGTGCTTGTAAGACCTGTCTCTGCGCAGGCTTCACTCACGAGGGCGCAGGACTCTGCCGCAACCGACCGCATCCTCAGAACCGCGAGAGATCTCGAGCGACTCGACTCGCTGTGGCGAATTGCGGACAACGTCGTAGTGATGATCCGAGGAGCTGAGACTGCCGCGCCCGACGATCAGTCACGTGTGGTCGCATCTCATTTCGGGGCCGGCGCACACACCGCCCGCCGAATCGACACCCTGACTGCGTGCCCGGTGGTGGATGCCATACAGGTCCGAGACCAGTGCGACAGCAGCGCAGGCGTTCAAGTGCTGTCGATCAGCAGCCCTCGTTGCGACAAGTCGCGTTGCAGGTATCTCTTGACGCTCTCGCGCCAGGGCCGCCTAGAGCCACAGGGGACTGGTCGGAGCAGCGAGGAACGTAACGGGCGCATCTGGCGCGTCGTACTCGAACCCGACGGTGAAGGAGGCTACGTGGTAGTGGGCAGGCCCAGTCTGATCATCCCCTGACACCGAGCGCCTGAACCGTGCGATACGCCGGCGATCGAGGTCTCCTGGCTGAGCACGACGACACACCGACTCGCTGCTGCGGCTGTCGGTGGGGATCGAGGAAGAGGAGGCGCTGCTGGCCGACCTGGACGCGGCGCTGAAGCGGGCGGGTCGAGTGGCGGAGGTGGCGGCGGGTTGAAGCATTGCGGTGCCTTGACAAAGAGAGAGTGCTGCCGGGTGACCCGGTTCTGCCGGCAATGTCGCTATACTGCCCCGATGGTGCGTCGGTGGAGCAGTGCCTGCAATACGAACGGGTGATGGAGCACCTGCGGCGGTCGCCGTTCACAAAGTGCGTCATTGCTGCCGAGAGGCTGGACTATCAGGACGAAAACTTCAACAACAATGATGTCGGGATATGGCTGTTGGACCAGCCATCGGGCGAGCCTAATCGCTACGGTGGGTCATCTTTCGATCCGACGACCGGAACATACCACGATTTAACCATACTCTTTCCGAAGGCGTTCGAGAGTGACCACGAACTGGCGCTGACACTGGTTCACGAGGCTTACGGCCACCAGTTCCTCAACTTGTCAGGCAGTCCAGAGGATGAGGCCACAGCTGAACTCGAGGCGAGTCTCTGTGGCACGGAGAATTAGCCGAAACTTCGCACCTGGATTGTCGGACCCGGCGAAAGGGCAACTACTATGTTGAAGGCGAGTCTATTGCTGATGGCCCTGATGTACTCAAGCCAGACGAGCGCACAAGTTCGCACAGGCAACGAGAATGAGGCCGCAGCGCTGGAGGGAGTCCTCGTCACGATAAGGGAGCTCGCGCAGATTGATGCCCATTGGCGGCTTGACTCGGTCTTCGCGATCTCGATCGTGGGGACCACGCCTGAGAGCTATGCACGTGATTCGTCCATTGCGAGACGAGTACTCGGGCCATCGGGCCGAATCGGGTTGTCGGCTCGTCCTGCCGACAAGTGTCCTCTCGATCGGGAGGGCGCACCAATCCGTGGTTGCGACCGAGTGGGTGGATTGCAGACATTCTTCATCAATGGGAGAGTCGGTAGTGCAGACGGCAATGAGTCGGGGGCCGTCTTCATCGTTTCGATCTCCCGGGTCGGCCCTCACGCCGAAACCTCGAAGCGCGATGGTACTTCGTGGGTGTTCCGGATGGCTCGTGGGGCGGACGGCAAGTACCGACTACGCGACAGGCCTGACCGCTTCATATACTAGGGTCGATCGGGCGGCATCCGGTATCACTCGGTCACATGGACCAGATCTATTCTCCCCGGACATCGCAGTCTGTGTTCGGCTGCATTGTCGCTGGTGTGCACCATCTGTGGCGCGCTTGAGGCCCATAGACGCCCCCTCGCCGCGGTCAGGGCTTACATAGCCGACCGCGCGGCGGAGATAACGAGGGTCGGGTGAGGGGTTGACAGAGAGAGAGAGAGAGAGAGAGAGTACCCTCACTCAGGGGCGTCGATCCTCGGTGATCCCGGACGCTTGTGGCAACTCGGGGGGTGACAGTGGCGGCTCCTCTTGGTCGGACTCTGCAAATATCGGGATCGTGGCTTCCGGCGGGCCTCCTCGCGTTGCTGGTCGGCTGCCAGTCTCCGCCTGGCGCAGGTCCGGTGCTGCCGGGTGACCCGGTTCTGCCGGCGATGTCGCTATACTGCCCTAACCGCG
>CBFGRM010000004.1:0-84363 GCA_965651205.1 uncultured bacterium | reverse complement strand
TTTTCTGGAGCGTCAGTGGCCGAAATCGCCGAGCACGTAACTGCCATCCTGCGGGCGCTGGGGGAGGATCCCGAGCGACCGGGGCTCGAGCGCACGCCCGATCGTGTCGAGCAGGCGCTCCGGTTCCTCACCCGGGGCTACGACCAGGATCCGTCGGCGGTGATCGGCGCGGCGCTGTTCGAGGAATCGCACGACAATATGGTGGTGGTGCGCGACATCGAGTTCTACTCCCTGTGCGAACACCATATGCTGCCGTTCTACGGCAGGGCACACGTGGCGTACATTCCCGACGGCAAGATCGTGGGATTGTCGAAGATGGCCCGCGTGGTGGAGGTGTTTGCGCGTCGTCTCCAGGTGCAGGAGCGGATGACCGACCAGATTGCCGACGCACTGGTGACTGCGCTTAGGCCGCACGGCGTCGGTGTCGTGCTGGAGGCTGCGCACTTCTGTATGATGATGCGCGGGGTGGAGAAGCAGGATTCCAAGACGATCACCTCGGCGCTGCGCGGTTCGTTCCGCGACGACGGGCGCACCCGCGAGGAGTTCCTCCGCCTGGTGCACAACCAACGGCGATGATCCGGCTGACCTTTCTGGGTACCGGTGCAGCGGTGCCATCGGTGGAGCGAAACGTCACGGGCTTGCTGCTCGAGCGCGAGGGTGAGGCGTTCCTGTTCGACTGCGGCGAGGGAACCCAGCGCCAGATGATGCGCTACGCCACCGGTTTTTCGGTGGGCGACGTGTTCTTCACACACTATCACGCCGATCACACCCTGGGCCTGCCCGGTCTGCTCCGCACGATGGCATTCCAGGACCGCACGGCGCCGCTGCTTCTGCACGGCCCGCCCGACGCCGCACGCAATCTCGGCGCGCTGGTTTCACTCGGGATGGAGCGGCCCAGGTTTCCGGTCGAGCTCAGGCAACTGGAACCGGGCGACCGGGTCGAGCGAGGAGAGTTCACGATCGAGGTCGTCGCCGCACAGCATCGGGGTCGCTGCCTGGGCTATGCCCTGGTCGAGGCCGATCGGCTCGGTCGGTTCGACCCCGAGCGGGCCCGGGCGATGGGGATCCCCGAGGGCCCGTTGTGGGGGGCCATTCACCGCGGCGAAACCATCACCCTCGCCGATGGCAGCCGGATCGGCCCGGACCAGTTGGTTGGCCCGCCCAGGCGAGGCCGCAAGGTGGTGATTTCGGGAGACACGATGCCCTGCGACTCGATCCGGGAGCTGGCCAAGGGGGCCGACCTGCTCGTGCACGAGGCCACCTTCGGCGAAGATGAATCTGATCGGGCCCGCGAAACCAGGCATTCCACCGCCCGACAGGCGGCCAGGATCGCCCGCGAGGCCGGAGTGTCCCGCCTGGTGCTGACCCACATTTCGGCCCGCTACTCCCGCGAGGCGCCCGAGCTGCTGGCGGAGGCGCGGGCAGTTTTCGAAGAGACGAGCGTGGCCCGCGACGGGATGACGATCGAGGTCGGCTTTGCAGAATAGGATGGTCCGGTGCGGTCGAACCGCCGTCGACATTCTCGACAGTCGGGGCAGGCGGCTGCCGCAGGACGCTTGCCGGGCCGGGGGGCGGCACCTATCTTGAGGCCCCTGATGCCGGGGCTGTAGCTCAGTTGGGAGAGCGCTGCAATCGCACTGCAGAGGTCAGGGGTTCGACTCCCCTCAGCTCCACTGCCCACACCGATTCCGGTGTGGGCATTGTTTTTGCCCCTCGTCAGGGGCGTGTCCCCGAACCTGCTTTCGCTCACCAGCTCGGCCTCGGCCCTGCAGCTCCCCCGTGGAGTCGTGGTGCCCGCCGTCCTCTCGCCTCCTGCCTCGCTCAATGTGAGCTGGAGGGGAGGGCGTGCGGGCGTCACGCGGGGAGGCGGCGAAGCCGTCGCCTACGCCGGGATCCGGCTGACCGAGGTGCTGGGTGCGATGTCGTACGCGCTTGACCTCACCGAGGGGCAGTCACCGGGACATTCGGTCCGCACCACGATGATCGGGATGCGTCTCGGCAGTCAGCTCGGCCTGTCCGACGAACAGCGCAGCGCGCTGTTCTACGCGCTGCTGCTCAAGGATCTGGGTTGTTCCAGCAACGCGTCGCGGATGTCGGAGCTGTTCAACGCCGATGACCGAAGTCTCAAGAAGGCCCACCGGTTGATCGACTGGACCGACAGTCGCGACGTGTCGCGATACGCGATGCAGTACGTCAAGCCGGGACAGTCACGACTGGCGCGTGCGGTCAACGCGATGTCGATCGGTCGCAAGGCGCGGACGATCAGTGCTGAAATGATGGCGATGCGCGCCGGTCGAGGCGCCGAGATTGCCCGGATGCTGGCGTTGCCACGCGGCACTTCGGAGGCGATCGAGGCAATCGACGAACATTGGGACGGCAACGGCCTGCCCAACGGCCTGAGAGGCTCGGGCATTCCGATGCTGGCGCGCATCGTCTGCCTGGCCCAGACGATGGAAGTGTTCATCGACGCGTTCGACCTCGCCACGGCCTACGACGTTGCACACCGTCGTCGCGGTCGCTGGTTCGATCCGGTGCTGGTCGATTGCCTCGACGCCTTCCGGTTCGATACGGCGTTCTGGGCCCGACTCTGCGATGCAGACTCGCTGGATGCGCTTCGTGATGTCGAGCCACCGGAACGGGTGCTCTACGCCGATGAACTCAGACTCGACACCGTGGCCGAGGCGTTTGCCAAGGTGATCGACGCCAAGAGCCCGTACACTGCGCGGCATTCGCAGAACGTTGCCTTCCTCGCTTCGCGGACCGCCAAGGAGCTGGGGATGACCCGGCGCGAGATCAGGGCGATCCGTCGCGCCGCGCTGCTGCACGACATCGGCAAGCTGGCCGTCAGCAGCAACATCCTCAACAAGCCGTCGTCGCTCGACATCGAAGAGGCGCGCGAGATGCGCCAGCACACCATCTGGACCTTCGATATCCTGAGCCGGGTGTCACGCTTCCAGCGCTTTGCCTCGCTGGCCGCGTCGCATCACGAGCGACTCGATGGCAGCGGCTATCACCTGGGCACCCGGGGATCCGAGCAGAGCCTGTCGGCGCGGGTGCTGGCTGTGGCGGATGTCTGCGAAGCCCTGTCGTCCGACCGGCCCTACCGCAAGGGGATGCCTCTCGACGGTGCCCTGGCCCGACTCGACGAACTGGTGGCCGCGGGGCAGCTCTGTCCGGTGGCCACCGAGGCCCTGGCGAGTTGGTTCGGCGGCGTTTCCGCCACCCCGCGGGAGCTCTCGATGGTCGACGATTCCACCTCGATGGTGGCCTGAGGGGCGGGCTCGGGCAATTGCGCCGGGGCGGAGATTCGGCTAGTTTCGCCGGTTCGGAATCGCTGCCCCTTGGTGTAACTGGCAACACGCCTGACTCTGGATCAGGAGAGTCCTGGTTCGATCCCAGGAGGGGCAATACGCTTTCCCCAGCGAATCCGGGCGGATTCGTCAGCCTGCTGACAATGATGGCCCTGGACCGCCGCCGTCCTGGCGTTGGTCGCAAACTTCGTCCTTGCCTCACCGGGGCCTCCCTGGCCTTGATCTTGGCCGCCTTCCGCATCCTGTTCGATCGGAGTTCGTAGGTATCGGTAGTCGCGATGATGGATGGAGGTGTCCTGCTCTGGTACGGCCTCTTCGATTATTACAGGACTGCCAAGCGGCTCGGAGTCGATGGTCCCAGGGGCCAATCAAGGTAGATGGTTTGGGAATTGCCACGGCCGACACCATCCACGGTGCCGGCCGATTTGCTGCCGGAACAACCACCAGCACCCCGCTGTTAGATTCGGAACACCCTCCGAGGGAGTTCCAATGAAGCTGGACGGCATCCACCACATCTCGTCGATCACCGGCAATGCGCCGGCCAATCTCGACTTCTACACCCGGGTGCTCGGGATGCGGCTGGTGGCCAAGACCGTCAATCAGGACGACCCGGGCGTATACCACCTCTTCTACGGTGACTACGAGGGTTCGCCCGGCTTCGATATGACCTTCTTCGAGTATCCCGGAGCGCGACCGGGTCGCGCCGGTACCGGGATGGTTTACCGGATCGGCTTCCGGGTCCCCTCCGCCGCCTCGCTCGATTGGTGGGAGCAGCGTTTGGCCGCTGAGGGTGTTGCTACCCGGCGTGAGGACGGTGAACTGCGCTTCGCGGATCCGGAAGGACTTGAGCTGGCGCTGGTGGTCGACAGCAGCGGCCAGAAGGCACTCCATCCCCGCCATCCCGACATTCCGGAAGCGCACAACCTGATCGGTTTCGATCACGTGGTGGCGTATGGCGACAGGTTGGAGGGCACCGCCCGGGTTCTCACCGAGGTGATGGGTGCCACGGCAATCGGCGAACGGGCCTGGGAACTGCGCGGTGCCGAGCGGAGCGGCTGGATCCGGTTCGACCCACCTCCTGCCGAGCGCGGCATCGCCGGCGCCGGAACCGTGCACCACGTGGCGTGGGCCACCGAGCCGGCCGAGCACGACGACTGGGTCGAGCGCCTGGCGAATGGCGGTGTGTCGTCGACCCCGGTGATTGATCGTCACTACTTCAGGTCGATCTACTTCCGGGAACCGGGTGGCGTACTTTACGAACTGGCTACCAAGGGTCCCGGCTTTACCGTCGACGACCCGCTCGACCAGCTCGGCCGGCGCCTGATCCTGCCGCCGAGGTTCGAGCCGATGCGCGACCGGATTGCGGCCGAGCTCACGCCGCTGCCCGACGTGGCGCGTTCCTGAACTGCGAGAGGGTGATGAGCGAGACACTTGACCTGGTCGCTATCTGCGGTTCGCTCCGCAGCCGTTCGTACAACCGCGGCCTGATGCGGGCGATGTTCGAGCGGGCACCATCGACAGTGCGCCTGGAGGAACTCGACTGGTCGGGCCTGCCAGTGTACAACGGCGACCTCGAGCATCCCGAGTTGCCCGGACTGGTGACCGAATTGCAATCACGACTGCGCCGGAGTGATGGTGTGGTGATCATCACGCCCGAATACAATCACGGCATTCCGGGCGGCCTCAAGAACCTGATCGACTGGATGTCGCGCGGCAAGCCTCCGCACGGCTTCTTCGGCGTGCCGACCGCGATCGCCGGCGCGTCGAACGGGATGATCGGCACGGCCCGCTGTCAGTTGGCGCTTCGCAACACGCTGGCGACGCTCAACGCGCCGACGCTGGCGTTCCCCCAGTTCCAGTTGTCCAACTGCAAGGAGCGTTTCGACGAATCGCGCACGCTCACTCACCAGCCCACGATCGAGTTTCTCGGTACCTGGCTGGTGGAGGTCGAGCGCTGGATGCGTCGTTTTCCGCGCTCCGAGCGCAACTCGTAGCAAACGCACCGGACGACACTCGATTGCTGAACTCGCTGCTGCTGTCGCTCGCCCTGTCGATGCCGGCCATTGATGATGCCCGGCTGACACGGCTCGAGGTGGTGCTTGACGCTCGCACCTGGGCCGATGTCAGTGCCTCCACCTGGCTGCCACAGGGTTACGGTGCTGGTTACCTGGCCGGGCCTGCCGAAGTGCGCCTCTGCGACCGGCTGACCTGCGTGGTGTTCGTGCCGGCAGACAGCGCTCGCGGCATCCTGCCGGGGTCGGTCACCATCGGTGTGCAACCGGTGGATGGTTCTTCGCTGGCCGAGCGTCTGGCCGCCGACAGCTCTGCGGCCGCCTTGATGGTCATAGCAGACGCACCCACACCCGATCTTGCTGCGCCCAGCGACTCGCTGCCGTTGATCTACTTCCTCAACGAGGCGGAAATAGCCATCGCCCCGGAGCGGATCGTCCGGCTCGAAATCCTGTTCCGTTCGGCCGGTGCGCGAGTGGTGCGCGAGGGGCAGGGGATCGTGGTGGAGTTCTCCTCGCAGCGGCTCAGGATCCAGCCGGCCTGGGGCGAACCGGGCGTGAGCCGGCTCTCGTACACGCTGCGGCGCGACCTGCCCGGCAACCCTACTTTCCGATTCGGCGCGATGTCGCGCCTGCGCTTCGGACCAACCCGCACCGCAACCTGGAGCTTCTGATCAACCACACGCTGCAAACCGCGACGCTCGCTGGCGGCTGCTTCTGGTGCCTGGAGACGATCTTCGAGCGGATCGAGGGTGTCGTCGATGTCGAGTCGGGTTACGCCGGCGGTCACCTCGCCAATCCCACCTACGAGCAGGTGTGCAGCGGCACCACCGGCCACGCCGAGGTGGTGCGGGTGACTTTCGACCCGAGCGTGATCGGCTATCGCGAGATTCTCGAGATCTACTTCGCCTTCCACGACCCCACCACGCTCGATCGTCAGGGCCCCGATGTGGGCAGCCAGTATCGCTCGGCGATCTTCGCGATCGACGCCGAGCAGGCGCGCGAGGCGCGCGAGATGATCGCATCACTGGCGGACACTTTCGCTGATCCGATCGTCACCACCGTGCAACCGCTCGAAACATTCTGGCCCGCAGAGGCGTATCACCGGACCTACTTCAGACTCAACCCGGGTTCGGCGTACTGCCAGGCCACCATCGCGCCCAAGGTCGCCAAGCTGCGGAGCAAGTGGAGCCACCGACTCAAGGTGATGCCGGAATGACCAAGCCGGAACAGGCCAAGTCGAGCAACGACAAGCTGAAGGAATGGATCAAGGCCATCGTCTGGACGGTAGTCGCGTGGGTGCTGCTCACCAGCTTCGTGATCCAGGCATACCGGATCCCGAGCCCGAGTATGGAGCGCACCCTGATGGTGGGTGACGTGCTGTTCGTGAACAAGTTCCTGTACGGCGCCAAGGTGCCGCTGATCGACGTCCGCACACCAGCGGTCCGCGAACCGCGTCGCGGTGACATCGTGGTGTTCAAGTCGCCGGTCGAGGACTCGATGCTGGTCAAGCGGTTGATCGGTGTCGGTGGTGACACGGTGGAAATGCGGGCTGGCGTGCTGTTCCGCAACGGCACGCCGCTCGAGGAACCATATGCACAGTCCACCGAGCCCACCTGGCACGTCGACCCCGGCACGCGGCAGATGATGCGGTCGATGCAGTTGCCTCACTATGTCGGCGACTCAGCCGACAGCTATCTCCCCGACGTTCACGACTGGGGTCCGTTGCTGGTGCCGCGGGATTCGCTCTGGATGATGGGCGATCACCGCGACCAGTCGCGTGACTCGCGCTTCTGGGGACTGGTCCCCCGCAAGAACGTCCGCGGCACGCCGGTGCTGATCTACTACAGTTGGGATCCATCGAGCTGGAAGCCGCTGCCGTTCCTTACCGCCATCCGCTGGGAACGGATCCTGACCGTACCGCGCTGAGGAATGTCGGGTTCGGGGCGCGGTCGCCGCATCAAGGCCTGTGCCCCCATACCCGTTCCAGGCGGAGACCGCCCCGATGCCCCTCGATTCCGGCAGTACCGGTGGTGCAGCCATCGCGTCGCTGGTCATCTGTCCCGACGACGGCTGTCCGATCGCTGGCACGCGGTTCAAGGCCCGGGGCCAACGACGAGGCGTGATGCTGATAGCCGGTGCGGTCGGGGTCCCGCAGCGCTTCTATCGCGACTACGCCTGCCACGCTGCCGCAGACGGCTGGGACGTGCTCACCTGGGACTGGCGCGGCATCGCGGAGTCCGGCTTCGGGATCGCCCACTGTGAACCCCGGCTCTCGATGAGTCGCTGGGGAAGCGAGGACCTGGCTGCGGCGATTTCCTGGGCTGAGCAGAGGGCCGCAGGTGATCCGGTGGTGCTGGTTGCGCACTCGTTCGGCGGTCAGGCGGTGGCGCTGGCCAGCAACTCGTCGCGGCTCGATGCCATCATCCTGGTCGGCTCCCAGCACGGCTGGCTCGGTCACTGGTCGTGGCGGCAGCGGCTGCTGCTCGGGCCGTTCTGGTACGTGGTGGTACCGCTTCTCGCTCGCCTGCGCCACAGCTTCCCGTCGCACTGGTTCGGAATGGGCGAGCCGTTGCCCGAGGGAGTGGCGCTGGAATGGGCCCGCTGGTGCCGGAGTCCCGGTTACCACGATCAATGGCGGGGCCTCGATGACGTGACTGCCCCGGTGCTGGCCTACTCTGCCAGCGACGACCCGATCGCCCCCGATGCGGCAGTGAAGGCGCTGCTGCGCGAATATCGCCGGGCCGCCTCGGTGGTTCATCGCCATCTGACCCCGGCGGGACAGGCCGATCGGATCGGGCACTTCGGCTTCTTCCGCACCGGCGTGATTGCGGGGCTGTGGGCAGAGTGGCAGGAGTTCCTCGATGCCGCCGCGGCCCACCCGCCACTTGAACGGGGCGCGCCGTGAGCCGCTGGCACGGTACCGGACGGTATATTCTTGATCATCCTACCGATCTGGGTCGGCTGATGGACGAATCTGGCTTTTCCGAACCGGAATCCGACGAGCGCGCCGAGGAACTTTTCCCGCGGCTCTATGGCGAGTTGCGCGAGATCGCAGACCGACTGCTCCGGATCGAGGCGGTGGGTCATACCCTGCAGCCCACCGCGCTGGTGCACGAGGCGTGGTTCAAGCTGGCGGGACCCAATGCACCACGTCCGGTCGACCGGGTTCACTTCCTTGCCATTGCTGCGCGCGCGATGCGCCAGATCCTGGTAGATCACGCCCGCCGCCGCCTCACTCTCAAGCGCGGTGGCGGCGAGGCGATCGAGCTCGCGATTGCCGATGACCGTCTCGGCTTCGCGGTACCGCTCGACGACCTGATAGCGGTCGACGACGCACTGACCCGACTCGCCGCTCGCAGCGAGCGGTTGGCGCGAGTCGTGGAGCTGCGCTTCTTCGCGGGCCTGTCCGAGGACGAGACCGCCCGCAGCCTGGGTGTCACAACCCGCACCGTGCAGCGCGACTGGGCCAAGGCCCGCGCCTGGCTGCACGCCGAACTCGATGCCGAGCGGGAGGATCCGTGACCGATCCCGCGCGGTGGGCACGCGTGGAATCGCTGTTCGAGCAGGCACTGGAGCATCCGGCCGACCGACGTGTCGAGTGGCTCACCACCGCAGCCGGCGACGACCCCGACCTGCTCGATGAGGTGCAGCGGATGCTGCGTGCTCACGAACGAGTGGGCGTGCTTGATCATCGGGCAGTGAACCTGCCGGAGGAGGATCTGCGCGCCAGATTGCAGCGTGCGCTTGTCGGTCGGTATGAACTGGGCGAACTGCTGGGCAGTGGCGGGATGTCGTCGGTGTACCTGGCCCGCGAGGTCAAGCACGATCGCCAGATTGCCATCAAGGTGCTGCAGCCGGGGCTCGCGGCGGCGATCGGTCCGCGTCGTTTTGCGGACGAGGTGAGCATTGCCGCCCGGCTCAGTCATCCCCACATCCTTGCGCTGATAGACTCGGGCGAGGCCGACGGGTTGCGCTACTACGTGATGCCGTATGTGGGAGGCGTGACGCTGCGGCAGCGACTCGACCAGTCGGGGGCCCAACCGGTCCACGCCACCATCGCGCTGCTGCGTGACATCGCCGACGCCCTCGCGTACGCGCACGAGGCTGGTGTTGTTCACCGCGACCTCAAGCCCGACAATGTGCTCTCAGTGGGTGGTCACGCGTTCCTGCTCGACTTCGGAGTGGCCAAGATCGACAACCCGGCGCCTGTCAGTGCCGATGCGCGCACCGATCCGACATTCGCCATCGGCACGCCCGGGTATATGGCTCCGGAGCAGGCCGCTGGCGCGCCGGTGGATCACCGGACCGACATCTACGCTTGGGGACTGCTCGCGCGCGAGATGCTTACCGGCAAGCGCGGTGTGGCGACCAGCCGGATCGACAATCCCGATGTGCCGCCAGCGCTGATCGCGCTGATAGAAGCGGCGCTCCAGGTCGATCCCGCTGAGCGGCCGCCGAGGGCGCGCAGCCTGGCGACGGCCCTGGAGGCGATGCTCGCTCCGGTGGCACCCCGGAGCCCGCGCTGGCCCTGGCTGGTGGCAGCGTTGGCAATTGTCGTGTCGGTGGGGTGGTGGGGCTTTCGAGGCGAGCCACCCCTCCGGGTGGATCGACTGGTGCAGCCGATTGCGGTGGCTCCGCTGGTGGACGAAACCGGTGACTCCACCCTGGCAGCGCTCGGTCGCCTGGGCGGCGACTGGATCACGCAGGGCCTGCACGAGGCCGGTGGACTGAAGGTGGTTGCCTGGACTGCCTCGCGTGCCGCCGCTGCCGAGGCTGACGGTACCAGCCAGGCGGACGCGATCGTCCGCCGGACCGGCGCCGGCACCCTGGTGCAGGGGCGCATCTATGCCACCGGAGACACGCTTCACCTGCAGGCCGAGATTGTCGATGTTCGCGATGATCTGGTGCTCACGGCGACGCCGTTGGTGAGCGTGCACCGCGACTCTGCCACCGTCGGAATCCGTTTGTTGCGCGAAAGGTTGCTGGGTGCGCTGGCGATGCACCGCGACGACCGCCTGCCCGAGAGGGGCGCCTTCGCCGAGCATCCGCCCACCTATGCCGCGTACCGCGTGTACGACGTGGCGATGGACGACTTCAATGCCTACCGGTATCGCGACGCATACGACGAGATGATAGCCGCCTGGCGACTCGACACCACCTTCACTGCCGCACTGGTGAGCGCGGCGTACGCGGCGTGGAACGACAGCGATATGCCGCTGGCCGATTCGCTGGTGCGGCAGGTGATGTTGCGCCGCAATGCTATCAGCAGCTACCAGCTTGCGATGACGGAGTTCATCGCGGCGGGCTTGCGGGGCGACACGCCGACGGCACTCGAGGCCGCAATGCGCGCAGCAGAGGCCGCGCCCGGTTCGCGCGCGCGTTACAACGTCGCCCACTCGCTCGGCAGTCTCGACCGGCCAGCGGAGGCCCTGGCACAACTCGATTCACTCGACCCCGACCTGGGACCGATGCGCGGCTGGCCCGCATACTGGAGCCAGCGCAGCTACGCCCATCACCAGCTTGGCGATCATCGCGCTGAAATCGCCGACGCCCTGGAGATGACGAGGCGACACCCGGGACAGCGGGTGGCCTGGGTGATCCAGGCGCGGGCAATGGCTGCGATGGGCGATCGTCAGCGGCTTGATTCGCTGCTGGCAGCGGCGGAACCGTTGCCGGACAATGTCTACTGGTCGCAGGGAGCGATGCGAGTGGTGGCAGGCGAGGAGTTGCAGGCCCACGGGCACGCCGAGGCCGCCACAGCCTATTTTGCGGATGGCGAACGCTGGCTTCGAAGGCGACTCGCAGCCGACCCCGACAGCGATGCGCACGGCTACTGGTTGCTGGCAGCACTCTGGGGCCAGCAGAAATGGCAGCAGGCCCGCGAGTTGGCCGAGGCGCGACTGATCCGGTTGGGTGACCGGCTGGGCAATCGCACCGCGGTGGCGGTTCTCGCGGCGCGGATGGGGGACACCACCCGTGCAGCCCGGCTGCTCGAACAGGGCGAACCGTGGGATCTGGGTGACATCCTGTTGGGGCGCGCCCGGGTTGCAGCAGTAGCGGGTGCCACCGATCGCGCATTGCTGCTGCTGGCGCAGGCCCGGAACACCGGGGTGAGTGGCTGGCACTGGCGCCACGGACAGGTATGGCACGACTTTGCATCGGCAAGGGATGACCCGCGATATCTGCTCCGGGTGGGCAGCGGGCGGGAGGCACGAGACCGGTAAACGGGGGGGCTTGGATGCGTTGGGAACGTCGTGGCCGCTCGGCCAATCTCGAGGACCGTCGTGGCGGCGGGATGCGCAGGGCCGGCGGACTGGGACTCGGTGGCGTGGTCCTGGTGGTTCTGTTCGCCCTGATCACGAAGCAGAACCCGCTCACGCTGATCGGTGCCGTGCAACAGAACGCACCAGTGGCGGCCACCGAGGCGGCACCGCTGGATGATCCGGCCGAGGAAGAAAAGGTGCGGTTCGTCTCCTTCGTGCTCGACGACGCCCAGGCGATGTGGGCCCGACTGCTGCCGCAGACCGGCACGGCCTGGCGCGACGCCCGGCTGGTGCTGTTCCGCAACGCGGTGTCCTCCGCCTGTGGCACCGCAGGTTCGGCCACCGGCCCGTTCTATTGTCCGGCCGATGAAAAGGTGTACATCGACCTCGGGTTCTACGACGAACTCTCGCAGCGATTCGGCGCGCCGGGTGACTTCGCCGAGGCGTATGTGCTGGCACACGAGATCGGTCACCACGTCCAGAACCTCGAGGGGTCCAACGCCGCAGTGGCCGAGGCGTCGCGGCGGCGTCCCGACCAGACCAACGCGCTGTCGGTCCGGCTCGAGCTGCAGGCCGACTGCTACGCCGGGATCTGGGCGGCCCAGGCGGCACGCGACGGTCGACTCGAACCGGGCGACCTTCAGGAGGGGCTGACCGCCGCAGCAGCAGTGGGTGACGACCGGCTGCAGCGCACCGCAGGGGCCGAGGTGCAGCCGGAGACCTTCACTCACGGCACCTCGGAACAGCGGATGACGTGGTTCAAGCGCGGCTTCGACAGCGGCGATCCCCGCAACTGCGATACCTTCTCCGCGCGCTGACGTCCCGGGTGAAGGGGTGGCCGATCCCGGCGGGATGTGCCATCCTTAGGTCCAGCCCTCGGACACGGGAACCAGATGTCGCAAGCCGCAAGAAGCATCATCGGCCTTTTGGCAGCCCTCATCGTCGCCGCCGTGATCGTGTTGGCGATCGAGGAAATCAGTGCCCAGGTACACCCGCTGCCAGCTTCGATTGACGTCACCGATCCGGAGTCGATAAGGCGTGCGCTGGAGGCCGGTCAGTTCCCGATGATCCGGCTCGGCCTGATGGTGCTGGGCTGGTGGCTGGCCGCCTACGCCGGAGGCACCATCGCTATCCGCACCTCGGAATCAGCCGCTGTGGTGTGGCTGTTCGCCATCATCGCCACGATTTACGTGTTCTCGGAACTCACCGGGCTGCCCCATCCGACCTGGCTGTGGTTGGCGGGTGTGCTGGGCACGCCCCTGTTCGCGCTGGGCGGCGGACGTCAGTCACTCTCGATGCGGCAGCCCTGACGTGGCGACACTGCGCCTGTTGGTCGTCGCCTCGATCATCCCCGCGATTGCGGTGCTGATCGGCGCACTGCTCGGGATGCCATCCGGGGCCGATGTGTCGTTCGTGCTGGCCAGTGTTGTCGGCACCATCGGGGTGCTGGTGATGGTGCCGATTGCCCAGCGGCGTCGGGTGCTCCACCCGGAGCGCGGCCGCGGTGCGGCAATCGGCGGGCTGGTCGGAATGGCACTGGGGATCTCACTCGCGGCCACCGCGCCGGATCAGGTTGCATTCCTGGCCGGTGGCACACTGATGACCGGCATCGGCACCTGGGCCGGCAGCGGCGGTGGAGCAATCAAGTGAAATCGGCATTGATGCTGTTGCTTTTGTTGCCGCTGGTGCAGCCGGTGACTGCGCAGGAAGCGCGACCGCGCGCCCGTGACATCGGACTTTCACCCGGCATCTTCCCACCCGGTTCCCTCAACGCGATCACCGACGTTGCCGGTGTTCGCGTGGGCCAGGTGACGGTGACCAGCGGCGACACGATCAACACCGGTGTCACCGCCATCCTGCCGCACGGCGGCAACGTGTTCCTCGAGCGAGTGCCCGCGGCAATTCACGTCGGCAACGGCTTCGGCAAGTTTCTCGGCGTGTCGCAAGTCGCCGAACTTGGCGAACTGGAAACACCGATCCTGCTCACCTGCACACTCTGCGTGTGGCGAGCTGCCGATGCAATGATCGGCTGGATGCTGGCGCAACCGGGAATGGAGCGGGTCCGCTCCATCAACGCGGTGGTGGGCGAAACCAACGACGGTGGCCTCAACGCGATCAGGCATCGGCCGATCACGCCGTCACAGGTGGTGCAGGCGATCGAGAGTGCCACCGACGGCCCGGTCGCCGAGGGAAGTGTCGGCGCCGGGCGCGGCACGTCGGCGTTCGGCTGGAAGGGCGGCATCGGCACCGCATCCCGTCGGCTGCCCGAATCACTCGGCGGCTTCACGGTGGGGGCGCTGGTGCAGACCAACTACGGCGGCGTGCTGGTGATGGAAGGGATTCCGGTGGGCGAGGAACTCGGCCGCCACTCGTATCGCAACGCGGTTATGACTGAACGCGGCGACGGGTCGGTGATCATCGTGATCGCCACCGACGCACCCCTCAACGAACGTCAGTTGCAGCGCCTGGCCGCGCGCGGGATGATGGGGCTGGCGCGCACCGGTGCCGATGGCTCCAACGGCTCGGGCGACTATGTGCTGGCCTTCTCCACCGCCGAGTCGGTGCGCAGGCCGCGCGGCGAGGCACGACGCACCGACGTCGTGGTGGCTGACGATGCGATTTCGCCGATCTTCCTGGCTGCTATCGAGGCCACGGAGGAGGCGATCTACAACTCGCTGCTGCAGGCCACCACCGTGCGGTCGGTCAACCGGACCGTGTCAGCGCTGCCGGTCGATGAAGTACGCGACCTGATTGCGCGTCATCGCGCCGGGCAACCCTGATGCCGCGACCGGTTCACACCGACCGGGCCCCATCGCCGGCGGGCCACTACAGCCAGGCAATCGTGTGCCACGGCCTGGTCCACGTGAGCGGCCAGTTGCCGATCGATCCGGACACCGGTGCAGTGATCGAGGGTGACGCCGAAGTGCAGACCGACCTGGTGCTTCGCAACATCTCGCGGATACTCGATGCCGCCGGAAGCCGGCTCGAGCTGACCGTGTCGATGCAGGTGTTCGTGATCTCGCGCGACGACTGGGCCGGCGTCAATCGCGCCTGCGCCCGGCATTTCGGCCAGCATCGTCCGGCCAGGGCGATTGTGGGAGGCGCCGACCTAAAGCCGGGTTGTCGGGTGGAGATCACCGCTGTGGCGGCAGTCAGCGAGGGATAGCCGCTTGTCGGCTGTGCTGTTCTTCGTGGTTGCGCTGCTGTACTCATCGGTCGGACACGCGGGTGCGTCGGGATACCTGGCGGTGATGGCGCTTGTCAGCGTGGCGCCCCACGAGATGCGGCCAGCGGCGCTGATCCTCAACCTGCTGGTGGCTTCACTGGCGGCACGCAGCTTCATCGGCGCCGGGCACTTCCGCTGGTCGCTGACCTGGCCGTTCCTGGTCACTTCGGTGCCGCTGGCCTACCTGGGTGGAACGCTGGCGCTGCCGGTCGAAGTGTATCGCAGCGTGGTCGGCGTGGTGCTGCTGCTCTCGGCGCTGCGACTGCTGATCCGGTTCAGGAGTGATGATCGTGCGGGCACCCCACCCAGACTGTCGGTTGCGATGGTGGTCGGTGCGGTGCTGGGACTGCTGGCCGGTCTCACGGGGGTGGGTGGCGGAATCTTCCTGAGTCCGGTGCTGCTGCTGTCGGGCTGGGCCGATCTGCGCACCACCGCCGCCACCTCGGCGGTGTTCATCCTTGCCAACTCTGCGTCGGGTCTGCTGGGGCAGTTGCCGGGAATAACCACTCTGCCGGAATCGCTGCCGCTGTGGGCGGTGGCGGTGGTGGCTGGAGGTGGACTTGGGTCGTGGCTCGGTGCCAGGCGCCTGCCCAGTCCCGCGATCAAGGCGACCCTGGGCGTGGTGCTGGTGATCGCGGCGATCAAGCTGATCTGAACCGACTCAGCCGGAAAGTGCCGGTGCGCCCCGACTCTCGATCTCAAGCAGGCGCCGCTTGCGCCACAATCCGCCGCCATATCCACCCAGCGCACCGTCGGAGTTGACCACCCGGTGGCAGGGGATCACGATTGCGATCCGGTTGCGCCCGTTGGCAGACCCCACCGCACGCACCGCGTTCGGATTGTCGATTCGGCGCGCGATGTCGGCGTAACTGACGGTGGTGCCGTACGGGATCTCACGAAGTGCGTTCCACGTTGCCATCTCGAAATCGGTGCCGCGGATCACCAGCGGAACCGTGAACTCGGTGCGACTGCCCTTGAAGTACTCGTCGAGCTGCTGGTGCAGCGCTGCCAGGTGCGGATGGCTGTCGTGCACCACCGGGCCGCCAAACCAGCGATGCAGCGAAGCGACCTGCTGGCTGATGCGGCGCTCGTCGCCGAACTCCAGCATACATACGCCATCATCCACTGCAGCAGTCACCAGCGGACCGATCGGCGACTGCCACACCGCAACCGCAATCGGTTCGGACTGGCGGGCCCGCCCGGGACTTCGCCCTGCGACACGGGCGAAGGCATCGCGGAAACCGCTGTGCGATTGCCAGCGCGACTCGACGATCACCCGGTCCAGCGGTTCGCCGCGGTGCAGGCGACGTTGCGCGGCGGCGACCTGACGGCTGCGCAGCCAGGCGTGGAAGGTCTGCTGGTAGGCGCGTCGCGCGTAGCGACGCACCCGAACCGGATCGATGCCGGCGTCCTTGAGGTCGCGATCCGAAATGCGCGACTCGCCGGCGGCGTCAGCCAGTGCCACGGCGCGATCCCACCACTCCGGCGCGGCGGCCTGCTGATCGGGACGGCAGCGACGGCAGGCGCGATAGCCGGCTGCGGTTGCATCGGCGATGCCGGGAAAGAATTCCAGGTGCTCCTCGCGCGCGCGACGCGACGGACAACTGGGTCGGCACGCCACGCCGGTGGTGCGCACGGCGAACACGAACAGGCCATCCCACTCCGCGTCGCGTTCGGCGACGGCTCGAAGCAGGGTGCGGCGGGACGGAAGTGCGGTGGCGGTAGTCATACCCACAGTCTACCGGTCGCGCCCGGGCCGTGCCACCGGAAAATGGACGGCGCATCCGCCCTCTTGCCCGTGCAGCCGAAAAGGGGGAGGTTTGGGGCATCCCGCCACAATGTGAATACGTCCAGGGAGGGGCAGTGTCCCGAGGTCGCTTGCAGGTTTACGAAACACGCCAGGTGCGGGTCACCTTCGATCCGGCCAAGTGCATCCACAGCGGCGTCTGTCTTGCGACCCTGCCGGAAGTGTTCGACATCCGTCGTCGCCGCTGGATCGATCCCGGCAAGGCCGAGCCGCAGGAAGTCCTGTACGCGGTGGCCAAGTGTCCGTCCGGTGCGCTGCAGGCCGAGCTGGTGACGGCGGTGCTTCCGGTTGGTACCGAGGACCCGCGCGACATTCCCGGAGACCGGGTGCCTGACGCAGGTCGAGAGGGCCAGCCCGCGACCGCCATCAAGGCGAGCGATCGCGGGCCATTGCTGGTGACTGGTCGGTTCCGGGTCGTCGACGCCGCCGGCAAGACGCTGATGGAGGGTACCTCGTGCGCCCTCTGCCGCTGCGGCCGATCCGCCAACAAGCCGTTCTGCGACGGCAGCCACAAGAAGGTCGACTGGGACGCCCTCGGTTAGTTGCCGCCGATGGCCAGCGGACGCTGACCCTGCGACACGCCGTCGAGCAGCGCCTCGATCTGGTACTGACCCTCGGGGGCCGTTGCGGCGACCGGGAGGGTTGCCAGCACCCGGGCGATCGCGTCGGCATCGGGGGTCCCCGACGTCACGGCTGCTGAGTCCACCGTGGCACCGGAGCTGTTGCGCATCACGATGGAGATCGGCGTGCCTGCTGCGACATACTGGGTGCGCACCGAGACATAGAGAGTGTCGGCCGCCTCGATCGACTGGAATGTGCCGCCGACCAGTCTGTCGAGGGTGTCGACTGCGAGGCCGACATCCCAGGCGATTATGCGCGGGTTGCGCGGGATCTCCGGTGCGATCGCGGCGACAGAATCGTTGACGGCCGCGTCGTCGGCGTTGCGGTCGGCGCAGGCGGCGGCCAGGCTGAGCAGTGCAATCGGGAGCAGTGCTGATCGCGTCATTGTCTGGTGTTCCATCCGGGTGAAAGGTCGGGCGTGACTGACGACACTGAGAAAGGTAGCGCAGGTGGCCTCCTGCTGTTGCTCGAGCTTGTCGGGCCACTGCTGGACGACGGTGGTGCGATAGCCGCGGCGATCGGTGCACCGCTGGTGCGGGCCGGGCTGGAGTTGCGGCGCGGCGCGGTCGATCAGGTGGCGGGTATGGCGCCGGCCCACGCCATCCGTACCCTGATCGAGGGCCACGGTCGCTTCGAGCTGCTGGAGGAGCTGGACGAACTGGTGCTATCGGCCGAACAGGGTATCGCGACCTGGGCCGGAAGCGGTCCAGTCAAGCCGGTGGCGGACGCACTCGACGGCTGGCGTCATCTTGCCGCCAGTGGCGCAAGACTGGCCGTGCTGGTGGCATTCCCCGGAGACCTGGCCGCCCGGGCAGCCGAACGTGTCGGCCTGGTGGTGCACGACAGCGAATGGCTGGTGGCAGCCGATCAGCGCGGAGTGCCTCACCCCGATCATCTCACTCGGCGGATCGACGCAGGCGAGGCGGTGGCGTTGGTGCACAGTGTCGGTGCGGGACTCGCCGCGGCTGCGGCCCGTTGCCGTGAAGTGATCGCGGTGGGGTCGGCTCCCGGTGCTGCAATGTTCGCCGACATCACGTTGCCGGCGATCGGCGGGCCGGGTTCGCCACTGTGGCAGCACCTGGCACGGTACTCGTGAGTTGTGTCAGGAGGGATCCTTGCGCTCGGGAGTGCCCCTGCCGGCCCGTCGCACCGCCTCCCGCAGCAGGAACTCGATCTGCCCGTTGAGCGATCGCAGGTCATCGGCCGCCCAGCGCTGCAACGCATCGTGCAGCGCCGGGTCGAGCCTGAGCAGGAACGGCTTGCGTTCAGCCACGACGCATCACGTGTACAGGCTGCCGGTGTTGACCACCGGTTGCATCGGTTGATCGGAGCAGAGCACGACCAGCAGGTTCGACACCATCGTCGCCTTGCGCTCCTCGTCTAGCTTGACGATGTCACCCTCGTCGAGCTGCTTGAGCGCCATATCGACCATCGACACCGCACCCTCGACGATCTTCTCGCGTGCCGCGATGATTGCGGTCGCCTGCTGGCGACGCAGCATCGCACCGGCGATCTCGGGAGCATACGCCAAGTGGGTGATCCGGGTCTCGAGCACCCGGATGCCGGCCTTCTGGAGCCGATCCTGCACCTCGGTGGCGAGTCGCTCGGAGATGTCGTCTGCGTTGTGGCTGAGCGAGACCGTGCCGGGAGAATGAGCGTCATAGGGATACTGGGTCGCCAGTGTCCGCACCGCCGACTCACTCTGCACCTGGACGTAGTCCTCGTAGTTGTCGACCTCGAACAACGCCTCGGCGCTGTCGATCACTTGCCACACCACCACCGCGCTGATCTCGATCGGATTGGAGTCGTTGTCGTTCACCTTGAGCTTGGCAGTCTCGAAATTGCGGACCCGGAGCGACACCGCCTTCTTGCCCATCAGCGGATTGACCCACCAGAGTCCCTCTTCCTTGATCGAGCCGCGATACTCGCCGAACAGCGTCAGGGCGCGGGCCTGGTTGGGCTGGACCGCGAAGAGGCCGGGAAACAGGACCAGGCTGAGAACCAGAACGAACAGGCCACCGAGGCCCCAACTGCTGCTCTCGGTGACCCCGGCACGGATCAGGCTGGCGATCGAACCGAAAAGCATCAGTGTCAACAGCAGCAGCGGCAGGATACCCCTGACAGCCTTGGCCGGACGTTCCTTGATCATCGCATTCTCCAGTATTTGGGTGACATCGAGATGATATCATAATGCTATGAGCGAGTCAATGCCTGACCCGGTTCCCGGCGCCACCCGGCGCCTCGATCGCCTCCTCCTCGGCTACCTCGCCGGGGTGGTGGCGGTGATCGTGCTGTCGCCGTTCAGGCTGGAGCCTGCCTCGTTCGACCGGATCCTGCTGGTGCCCGGCGGTGCCGATGGTCGCACCGACGTGCTGCTCAACCTGGCGCTGTTCGTGCCACTCGGGTTCCTGCTCGAACGCCGGTTTGGCGTGTGGCGCACCGCGATCCTCGGGCTGGGCCTGTCACTGGGCATCGAGATCACCCAGCTCTTCCTGCCGGGCCGCTGGACCACCCTCAGTGACCTGGCAGCCAACGGTCTGGGGGCCTGGGTGGGTGCCTCCGGTTCCGCACTGGTCCGCCGCCGACTGGCCGGGCCCGACGGCATCACCGGCAGACTGTTCCTCGACCTTCCCCTGGTGGCGCTGGCCTGGCTGCTGGTACCGCTGATCTGGATCGAAGGGCTCACCACCACCCGCTGGTTGCCCACGCTGGCTTTGGCCGCCGCCGGTGGGGCGGCGGTCGCCGCGGCGGGCCGAAGCAACGCGGAACGCACCCGGGGTCGGCCGGGAGTGCTCTGGCCGATCCTCGGCGCCTGGGCCTTCACAGCAGCCCTGCCCGGCCTGTCGTCGGAACCGCTTCGCGGCCTGGCCGCCGTCGCTGTGGCAGGGCTCGCCTGCCTGGCCGGCGATAGCTGGTGGGGACGCCGACGAGCCGATCGACGGGTGGAGCCAGGTGGCGTGCTGGCGGTGCTGCTGGGGATGGCACCCTGGTTCGCGGTCCGAATCGGTGATCCGGTGGCACTGGCCTTCCCGGCGCCATCCGGTCGAGAGGTAGTGCTGGAATGGCTGGCCATCGCCGCGGGCTTCACCGCGTTGGGCTATGCGGTGGCAGAGTGGCGCGGTCGCAGCGAACAGCGCTGGCCCAAGGGTGCCCTGGTTCCGGCAATGCTGGCGGCGGCAATTGCGGCAGTGATGGCCGGTGCCAGGCCGCTGCTGGTGGGTGGGGCCGCCATCCTGGCCTGCTTCGGCACGCTGCTGTTCGAGGCGCATCGCGCCCACGTGGTGGCTCAGCGCCGAGGTCGCTGACGCCAGTGGTTGGGAGGGTCTCAGTGGCTGCAGCGAATGGTTCACGGTCGGCGTTGGTTGCTGGCCAGTCGTCGGGACGGCGTGAGTGCCTTCATCGGCTTCGAGGACAAGTGTCGCAAGGACAAGTCCGGGAAGGTCGAGGATGGAACCGAGTGGAAGAAGGTCAAGAAGAGCTCCGGCAAGGAGACCTTGCCGATCGCAACCATCGGGGCGTCCTTTGGGGCGCCCCGATGTCTTTTTCTACCTGCCTCCGTGTGCTGTCGGTGTCGCTGCTGCTGGTCGGCTGCGGCCGCACCACCGAGCCGAGCCCGCCGCCACCTCCTGGAGTGCCGGTGGTGCGGATCGACAACGTGTTGCGCGGCCTGACCGATGCGTCGTTGCTGGCGGCGTTCACTGCCCGTGACGGCAGGGTCTGGGTGGGCGGCAACGTCGCCGCGCTGTTTTACCGTGACGGAGGCGACTGGGCCTTCGAGTCGGTTCCGGTGGAAGGGATCATCACCGGGATCTGGCAGCACGACGACGGTCGGATCCTGATCGTGGCCGGCCACCAGTTGCTGGCACGTGATGTCGGGTCACCCATATGGGAGGTGATGCCGCTCGACAACAACGCGATTCTGCTGGACCTGTGGGGACTCGACGGCGAGCGGATGTTCATAGGCGGCACCGCCGGTACCATCCTGCGCCACGACGACGGGGTCTGGACTCGCGCACAGGTGCCGGTGGGCACCGAGATCTGGGGCTTTGCCGGCACCAGCGAGGACGACCTGGTGGCGGTCGGCCAGAGTGGAACCATCGTCGAGAGCGTCGACGGAGGCGTGACGTGGAGTTCGGTGCCCTCACCCACGCAGGCGACCCTGTTCGCGGTTGCAGGCGACGGTGCCGGTCGCTTCGTCGCCGTGGGCAGCGGCGGCACCGTGCTGCTCCGCGACGGCGACAGTTGGGAACTCACCTCCACGCCCACCCAGCAGAACCTGTTCGATGTTCGCAGCAACGGGCCCGGCAGTTTCGTGGTGGTGGGCGACGGTGGCGTGTTGTTCGAGGGAGACGGCCTGTCCTGGCAACCGTTGATCGAACCCGCGTTGCACGAGAACTTGCGCGCGATCACCGGAGCACCCGGAAGCCGCACCGTAGTGGGATGGTACGGCGCGATCCTGGACGAAGCCGATCAGTGGCGCGCGTCGCACAGTGGCAGCCGACTCTACACCTTGCACGCACCTGCGGTGGGCAACCCGATGGTGGTGGGGCAGGGCGGGGCGGCTTTCGAGCGACAGAACGGCAGTTGGCGATCGATCACGATACCCACTCCGGCATCGCTCTACGGCATCGCCGGACCCGATGGCAATGACCGGATCGTGGTGGGCGACAGCGGCACGGTGCTGCACTTTGACGGTGTCACCTGGCGCCAGGAAGATGTTCCCTACGTGGGATTGCTTCGTGCCGTGTGGTACGACGGCACTCGGGCGATGGCGGTCGGCGAAGGGGGAGTGGTGCTGGTACGCGAAGGTGGCGCCTGGCGCCAGGTCGCGTCACCCACGCTCAAGTTCCTGCGGCACGTTGGCGGTCTCGACTGGAATCGACTGATAGTGGTGGGTGACAGCGGCACACTGCTGCGCTGGGATGGCTCGCGGTTGGCACAAGTCCAGGTGCCGACCCAACAGAACCTCCGAGCGGTGCTGATGCGCCAACAGGGTGATGGCTACGTGGTTGGAGACAACGGCGTACTGCTCTACTACCGCAACGGCACCTGGAGCAGGCAACTCGGACCCAGTCTCAATTCGATGCGGGCTATCCACGAGGTTGATCGCGTGGTGTACATCGCCGGGGAGGTGGGTCATCTCTTCCGGCTGGATCAGGACGGTTGGACGGCGGTGCAAGTCGAGCAGGTGGGTTTCTGGCTCGGGCTCGGCGGAATCGATGAACTGATCGTGGCCGGTGAACTCGGCACCATTGGTCACGGAGTCCGCTAGCGCCCTGATCCGGTTGCAGCGACCAGCTCGCCGCCGAATCGTGCCAACAACGCCGGCCACCGTTGCCTTGGCACCAGTGTCAGCGTGGTGGCCAGGGCATCGGCCACACCGCCCGATGATGCTCGCACGGCAACTTCGAGCTTGCCGGTGAGGCCCCGACCGGTGGCGGGATCGATCACGTGCGACCGCGTGGTGCCATCAGGGTCGACGGTGAACTGCATCGACGGACCGGATGCCGCTAGCGCTGAATTGCTGATGGTTGCCACCGTATCGGCCACGGCGATCCGCCAGCCGGCGCTGCCGGGCGGGGGGTCGCCTGCGAGCAGGTCGCCGCCCGCCTCAAGGAGAGCGATCGGAGTGTCGTGCAGCCGCATTGTCCCGAGTGCGCGATCAAGAATCCAGCCCTTGGCGATGCCGCCCAGGTCGAACTGCATACCCGGCCTGGTGAGCCGGATCCGTGAACCGGCGGTATCCAGCACCACCGCACGCCAGTCGACACTCTGTCGGGCCAGGGCGACGGTGGCGCTGTCGGCTGTCTTGCCGGTGCGCCGTTGTTCGCGCCAGATCCGGGTGAGCGGGCCGATGGTGGGGTCGAACGCCCCGTCGCTCGCGGCGGCAAAGTCGAGTGCCAGTGCGAGCACGCTGCCGAGCACCGGCGAAATCGGTTGCCAGGTGTCGGGCGGCAGATGGCTGAGTCGCCGCAGCTCGCTGTCGGGCCGCCAATCGCTGAGGATCGCCTCTAGGTCAGCGATGGTCCTGAATGCGGCGATTGCGGCAGTTTCGGCGGTGTCGCGGTTGCCGTAGGCGGTGATGGTCACCTCGACGCCGAGGTGGACCTGGCGCCACTGATGGCGACCCCCCTGCCCTTGGAGCGGCAAAGGGTGCAAGTTGAGCAGCAGCGCCGCGAGCGGTGCCAACCACTTGACAGAAGGGATTCCCCGCGTGACGAGCATCGGATGAAATTACCCTGTCCTGCCCTGGTGTTGCCGGTGCTGATTGCGCCGACCCTGCTTTCGCAACAGCCGGTGATTGTGAGCGATTCGCTGCCGGGGCTCAGAATGTCGTGGGAGCTGGTGGAGGTCCCGGGCGGCAAGGTGGTGGTGGGCGGTGACACGGTGATGGTCGACAGCTTCCTGATCGGTCGTCACGAAGTGCCCTGGGAACTCTACGACATCTTCTACCTGCGGCTCGACGTGCCGCGGGGCCAGCGTGACAGCGTCGACGCCCGCTTGAGGCCCTCGCGACCGTACGGTGCGCCGGATCGCGGCTTCGGACATCGTGGCTATCCGGCAATTTCGATCACCCACGGCGCCACCACACGGTTCGTGCGCTGGCTCTCGGAACGGACAGGAAATCGGTACGCCGTACTGACCGATGCACAGTGGCAGCGTGCCGCCGACCTGGCATTTCCCGACGGCGGTCCCGGCGATGATGCGGCGTGGACCGCCGAGGATGGCGGCGTCACCACGAGTCGCTCGGGGAGTGGCGCTCCCGACGCACTCGGCCTGTACGACTTGCTGGGCAACGCCGGTGAGTGGGTCACCGGTATGGACGGCACGCCGTGGCTGCGAGGTGGTTCGTATCGCGATTCGCTGGTAACCACGGAGACCAGGCACCGGCAGGAACCGAGTTGGAACCAGACCGATCCCCAGATTCCCAAGAGCCGTTGGTGGCTTTCCGACGGCCCATTTGCAGGATTCCGCATTGCGAGGATGCCGTGACCATTTCCCGACGTGACTTCGTGGCCACCACCACAACTGCGGCGCTGGCTGCATCGCTGCCGTCGAGGGCGTTCGGGATCGGCCGCCCGGACGCCGACCCGATCCGGATCGGAGTGATCGGCTGCGGCGGTCGCGGGACCGGCGCGGCGCGCGACGCACTGGTTGCCAGCGAAAACGTTTCGATCGTCGCGATGGGCGACCTGTTTCCCGACAAGCTGGCGAGTTCACGTGAGCAACTGTCGCGCTGGATCGCGGAGCGGCCGCAGTATGCTGCTGGCTACCAGGTGACCGAGGAGCGCACCTTTGTCGGATTCGATGCGATCGACAAGGTGCTCTCCGCGGATATCGACCTGGCGATCCTCGCCACGCCGCCTGCTTTCCGGTCGGCTCACCTGAGCAAGGCAATCGCCGCCGGCAAGCACGTGTTCACGGAGAAGCCGGTGGCGGTGGACGTGGCCACCGCCCTGGAGGTGATCGAGGCGTCCGACCGCGCAGCAAGGCAGGGACTGGCGATAGTTGCGGGAACCCAGCGACGTCACGATCCGCGCTACATCGAGACGATCCGCAGGATTCACGACGGTGCCATCGGCGACGTGATCAGCGGCCAGGTGTACTGGAACCAGGGTGGACTCTGGAATCACGCCAGGAAACCGGACTGGACCGACACCGAGTGGCAACTCCGCAACTGGCTCTACTTCACCTGGCTGTCGGGCGATCACATCGTCGAGCAGCACGTTCACAACATCGATGTCGCCAACTGGGTGATCGGCAGTGCACCGGTGCGCGCACTGGCGAGCGGTGGTCGGCAGGTGCGCACCGATCCGGCTTACGGCCACATCTTCGATCACTTCACGGTGGAGTTCGAATACCCGGGCGGGCAGCGGGTCTGGTCGATGTGCAGGCAGCAGGACGGCACCGCTTCCAGGGTGGGTGAGTTCTTCCAGGGAACGCGCGGCACGTCGAACGGCTACGACCAGATCGCCGGAGCAACAAGCTGGCAGCATCCGGTCCTGGAGGGCATCAACCCGTATGTCGAGGAACATCGCGACCTGGTGGCGAGCATCCGCGCCGGCAAGCCCCTCAACGAGGGACGTCGCATCGCGGAGAGCACGCTCACTGCAATTCTCGGCAGGGAATCGGCCTACACCGGGCAACCGGTCACGATGGATGAGCTGATCGCCAGCGGGCAGTCGTTGCTGCCCGACCCGATCGCCTTCGGACCACTGGCGGTGCCGCCGGTGCCGATGCCGGGGGAGACCAGGCTGGATCGGAACTTCGACCAGGGCTGGTGAAGCGGACTGCGTGCAAGCGGTGAACGAGAACTCTCAACCGTCAGCGAGGGCGATGATGGATCGGCGGGCATTCGTGGGATCAGTCGGGGCGGCGGTGTCAGCCGCCAGCAGCCTGGGTGCGAGCACACCGGCCAGCGACAGCGGGCAGCCGTTCGCGCTCGACTATGCGCCTCATTTCGGGATGTTCCGCCACTCCGCCGGCGAAGATCCGGTGGCGCAGCTCGAATGGATGTACGAGCAGGGGTTCCGCTCGCTGGAGGACAACGGGATGCGCGGCCGCAGCGTTGCCGACCAGGAGCGAATCGCCAATGCGATGGCCCGGTTGGGGATGCGGATGGGTGTGTTCGTCGTCAACCCCGACACCGCGTTCGGCAAGGTGACATTTGCCGCGGGCGGCGACGACTTCCGCGATTCGTTCCTGGCCGACGTGGACGCCTCGATCGAGGTGGCCAAGCGCGTCAACGCAAGGTGGATGACCGTGGTGATGGGCGACATCGCTCACCGGCTGGAGCCCGAGTACCAGACTGCCAATGCGGTGGAGATCCTGCGCCGGGCTGCGGAGCGCCTGGAGCCGCACGGACTGGTGATGGTGCTGGAGCCGCTCAACCGTCGTGATCACCCGGGGATGTTCCTGGCCCGGGTACCGCACGCCTACCAGATCTGTCGCGCGGTCGATTCACCGGCGTGCAAGATCCTGTTCGACATCTACCACCAGCAGATCACCGAGGGCAACCTGATTCCCAACTTCGATCGCGCCTGGGACGAGGTGGGCTATGTGCAGGTGGGCGACAACCCCGGACGTCGCGAACCCGGCACCGGCGAGATCAACTACGCCAATGTGTTCGGACACCTCAAGCGCAAGGGATTCACCGGTGTGGTGGGGATGGAGCACGGCAATTCCCGACCAGGCGCCGAGGGAGAAGCGCGCGTGGTGCAGGCCTACCGCAGCGTGGATCCCGTCGACTAGTCCGCACGACACCGGGGCGCAACGACGCGGAACGGTCGCGGCGCCCCGGCCTCACTCCAGCAGGCCCCGCTTGGGTGTCACCAGTCTGGCGATCAGGATGCCCGACGCCAGCGACACCGCAATCAGCGCCACACGGAACACGCCTTCGACACCCGAGATCGCCTCGCCCTCGAGCATCTCGGTGAACGAGCGCAGGCCGATCGACCCCGGCACCAGCAGCAGCAGCCCCGGCACCAGGGTGATCTGCGACGGCCGGTTGGTGAGGCGCGAGTACCAGCGCGAGCCGATGCCGGTGAGCAGCGCTCCGCCGAAGGCTCCCAGTTCCGGTCCCAGCAGGTTGCCGCCGAGTCGTGCACCGAGGAATGCAAGGCCGCCGGCCGCGATGATGTAGCCGGTGTCGCGAACCTCGGCCTTGAGCAGCACCACGAAGGCCAGCGACACGGTCACCAGCGACGCGAACAGGGTCCAGCCCGGCAGCGGCACCGGGTCGATGCGCGGGATCGGTCCGGTGACGAGGGTGACGATCTTGGCACCCAGCGCGATCCCGAAGGTGATTCCCAGCAGCAGCACCAGTGCACCTGCCAGTCGGGCGGTGCCGGAGGCCAGGTGCCTGGTCGAAAGCTCGGTGATGGCGGTGGTGAGGGTGAGACCCGGGATCAGGATGATCACCGCGGCGAGGGTGGCCAGCAGCACCGCCACTGGTGCACCCGCGGCGGCCGCGAGCGTTACCAGAACCGAGCCGGTGAATGCAGCCACCGGCTCGAACACCCGGGCCAGTCCGGCGTGGCGCTCGGCCAGCAGGGCGAGTCCGCCGATGGCCAGGCCGGCCAGCAAGCCGAGGACGACCTCGCTCAGGCCTCCGCCGAGGAAGCGGGCCGCGCTGGCCGATGCCACTCCGAAGGCGATGGTGGTGATCCCCGGGCCGTAGTCGGGCTTGGCCGATTCGATCGCCGCGATCGCCGCGGTGCCCTCCGAGGGGGTGAGCCGGCCGGTCAGCACGTCGCGGGTGACCTGGTCGACCCGGGCCAGCTTGGCCAGGTTCGAATCCCCGGGAGAGACCCGGAGCATAAAGGTCCGCTGGTCGTCTTGCGGGCCGAATGAGGCCATAATCGAGGTGGGGGTCGAGAAGAAATTGGCCTCGAGCCCGAGTTGGTCACTGGCCAGCGAGAGGGCCTCCTCGAGCCGGTCGGCCGAGTAGCCCGAGGTGTGCAGGGCCCGGCCCAGGTTGAGCAGGAACGAGATTCGGGGGTCGGCATTGCCGACCGGAGCCGGCAGTGGCGAACCACCGGCCGGAGTCCAGCCGGTCCAGGGAGTCCTGGGCTCTAGTGGTGGCAGATTCGTGGTCACGGCCGGTATGATACGTGGACACCCAAGGGGACAGCCAATGCGTACTTTTTCGGTAGCAGCGCTCACCGCCATCCTGCTGGCCGCCTGTGCGACCAACCCGGTCACCGGCAAGCGGGAATTTTCGCTGGTGAGCGAGGCACAGGAGATCGAGATGGGGCGCCAGTCGCTGGCGGCCTCGGCGGCGCAGACGGGCTTCTACGACGACCCTGAGCTGGTCGCCTACATCCGTGAAATGGGAATGAAGATGGCGCGTGCCTCCGAGCGGCCCGATCTGCCGTGGGAGTTCCACGTGCTCGACGACGCTATGATCAACGCCTTCGCGGCGCCGGGTGGGTTCATCTTCGTCACTCGCGGCATCCTTTCGGTGATGAACTCCGGGGCCGAACTCGCAGGGGTGCTGGGACACGAGATCGGTCACGTCACCGCCAAGCACTCGGTGACGCAGATGTCCAACGCCACCCTGGCACAGGCAGGCCTGATTGCCGGAGCGATTGCCGCACCCGACATCGTCGGTGGCGGGATCGGCCAACTGGCGCAGGCAGGTGCGTCGATGCTGTTTCTCAAGTTCGGTCGCGACGACGAGAAGCAGTCCGATGAACTCGGTCATCGCTACTCGCTGCAGCAGGGCTATGATGTGCGCGAGATGCCCAAGACCTTCCGCACGCTGGAGCGGATCGGCGCATCGTCGGGCAGTGGTGACCGGTTGCCGGCTTTCCTGTCGACCCACCCCGATCCGGGCGACCGGGTCGAGGCGAGTCAGCGCGCCGCCGACACTGTCACCAGTTATGTCAACTTGCGCACCGAGCGCGACAAGTTCCTCGACCTGCTGGACGGAATGGTGTACGGTCAGGATCCGCGCCAGGGTTACTTCGAGGAAGGTCGCTATCTGCACCCGGTGTTGCGGTTCCAGTTTGCGCTGCCGCAGAACTGGCAGCACGCCAACTATGCGACCCAGGTGATTATGGCGGAGCCGAACGGCCAGGCGCAGGTGGTGTTGTCGGGCGTGGAGCAGTCGACCGCAGCCGCTGCGGCGCAGGCGTTCAGCTCGCAGCAGGGTGTCGCTGCACGTCCAGCGCAGAGTGTCAACCTGAGGGGGCTTCGCGGCGTGCTGACACAGTTCACCGCCAGCAGCAGCGAGGGCCAGCAGCTCGCAGGTGAGGTGCTGCACGTCGAGCACGGCGGTACCGTGTACCAGTTCCTGGGCCTGACGCTGGCGAGCGCCTGGAACACCCACGGCCGCACCATCGACCAGGTGCTGCGGTCGTTCGCCCCCACGGCGTCGAATCAGGCGTTCCGGCGCGTGCGCGAGATCAACGTGATCACGCTCAATTCCAACACCACGCCGGCAGCGCTGGCGAACGCCAGCAACAATGCCGCAACCGCACAGGAGATCGCCCTGATCAACGGTGCGCAGGAGAACGAAACCCTGCCTCGCGGGCGCAAGGTGAAGACGATTCGCTGGCGGTGATGCAGCCCAGGCTGCAACGGCTGTTCGACCCGGTTCGGGCCGCCCTGCTCAGCGGCCCGTTCCGGGCGCTCAAGCACAGGGATTTTTCCAGGTTCGCCGCCGGACAGACGGTTTCGCTGATCGGCACCTGGATGCAGCAGATCGCCCAGGGTTGGCTGGTGCTGGAACTGACCGGCTCGGCCTTCGCAGTCGGCCTGGTCACCACGCTCAACACGCTGCCGATCCTGCTGTTCACCCTGTACGGTGGACTCGTCGCCGACCGGGTGGACAAGCGCCGCTTCATAATCGTGCTGCAGTCGGTGATGCTGCTGGAGGCGTCGACGCTGGCCGCGCTGACGCTGTCCGGTGTCGTGACAGTGGAGATGATCTGGGGCCTGGCGGCGATCCACGGCCTGGCCACGGCCTTCGAGGTGCCGGCCCGGCAGGCATTCCTGGTCGAGCTGGTGCCGTACGAGGACCTCGTCTCCGCCGCAGCACTCAACTCGACGATCTACAACCTCGCCCGGGTGGTCGGTCCCTCGGTAGCCGGCGTGTTGCTGGTGCTGCTGGGATCGGGTGTGTGTTTCCTGATCAATGCAATCAGCTATCTCGCGGTGTTGATCAGCCTGTTCCGGATCGAATATCGGGCGCCGGGCAGGACGCAGACGGCGAAGCCGTCCATCTTCACCGGGATCCGCTTCATCCGTGGCAACCGGGTGCTGTCATCACTGACCTTGCAGATGATGTTCATCTCGGTGTTCGCGGTATCGTTCATCCCGATCCTGCCGGTGTTCGTGCGCGAGATGCTGGGCGGTGGCGCCTCGAGCTACGGCGCGCTCACGTCCGCACTGGGACTCGGCGCGGCGACCGGGGCGATCATCGTGGGAGGAGTGGGCAGGAGGGTGCCGCGAGGCCGGTTGGCCAGCAGTGGCTCGATAGCGCTGGCAGCGAGCGTGATGCTGCTGTCCCAGTTGCACTCGCTGCCCGCCGCGCTCACCTGCCTGGGGTTGGCCGGGGCGGCAATGGCCACCAACGGAATCTCCACCGCGACGTCGCTTCAACTCGCCGCACCGGCCCACCTTCGTGGGCAGGTTATGTCGGTGTATTCGTTCGTGGTGCTTGGCCTGGCGCCGATCGGCGCGTTCCAGGCCGGTGCGATCGCCGAGCGGTTCGGCACGGATAGGGCCATCTTCATCAGCGGCGTGGTCACGATGCTTGGTGCGCTGGCCCTGCGAAGCGGACTGTGGTCCGTACAGGAGGATTGATGTTCATCACCATTTCGCGTGAGTACGGCGCCGGTGGATCCTCGGTGGCCCGGCTGGTTGCGGAACAGATCCGCTGGCGGCTGGTCGACAACCAGGTGGTCGACGAGGTGGCCAGGCGCGCCGGACTGAGCCCCAGCGACGTGGCGGAGCGCGAGGAGCGCGGCCCGTCGTTCATCGAACGCCTGGCACGCGCCCTGTCCACCGCCACGCCCGAACTGCTCAGCAGCGAGAACGTCGAACTCCCGGAGGCGGAGGAGGCCAGGCTGGTGCGGATCTCCGAGCAGGTGATCGCCGACGCCTGTGCGGAGGGGGACGTGGTGGTGGTGGGCCGGGCCGCCGTTGCCCTGCTCGGCACCAGGGTCGACGCGCTGCACGTCCGGTTGGTGGGATCGATCGATCACCGCGCCACCGTGGTGGCTGAACGGCTGGGTCTGGAGGCCGAGGCCGCCCAGAAGCGGGTCAAGGAAGTGGACGCCAACCGGGCCCGGTATCACCGGCAATGGTACAACCGCGACTGGTACGACCCGCGCAATTACCACCTCACTCTCAACACCGGATGGCTCGGCCTGGAACGGGCGGCGGACGTGATCGTGGCGGCTGCCGGGCCGCTGCTCAGCCGGTCGTCCTGATTCGGTCTTTGTTCGGGCGTCTCGCGCAAAGCTTGGCTGGATGCGATGTTAGCCCGCGGCATCCTGCTTGACAGCCCCGGTGCAGGCCATAACTTGCGAATGGTGCATCGGGCGATTGCGGCCGGCGCTCGGCACGGGCCACGATCACCATTCAGCAATCACATCCATAGGGAGAGGCGATGCGGAAGTTCCTGATGGCGGCAGCATTCGTGTTCGTTGCTGGTTGCGGCGAGCAGACTGACGAGGGTGCGATCGACAGCACGGCCGCTGCTGCGGCCGAGTCGGTCGAGAACACCGTGGAGGCGATGGCCGACAGCGCCAACGCGCTTATGGACAGCGCCGGTGCGATCGTCGACAGTATGCAGCATATGGTTGGTGACTCGGCCCACTGAGCCGAAGCAAGCAGGATGATGCACCCCGACACCCCGTGACACTCGTCGCGGGGTGTCGCGTTTGGGGCTCAGGCAACTTCCCGGAATTCGGTCACCACGCCGACGCGACCGCCCACCGATACGCGATCTCCAGCCACCACCTCGCGGCGCAACTTTGCCGACGCCAGCCAACGTGATCCCAGTCGCAACAGCGTGGCGACGGTTCCCACTTCGCGACCATCTCCGTGCGTGACAACTGCATCGACAGGTGACTCACCGGTGCCTTCGATGGCGCGGAGCATCCGGTTTGGGTGACCACGGAAATGCAGGCGTGCAACAGTCTCCTGGCCGACGTAGCAACCCTTGTCGTACCTGACGCCTTCCAGCTCGTCGAATCTGACTTCCTGAATCAGGGTGCGCTCGTCGATCTCGCGGCCGTGTACCGGCCATCCTGCCAGCAATGCCAGTATATCCGCGGCTTCCGGGCTGGCAGCGTGCCAACCCGCTGCCTGCAGCGTGGCGGCATCGACCGTCGCGTCGGTCAGCAACATTGCCGCAAACGGCGCCGATCCGGTCGGCACCACAACTTCGCCCGGTGCAGTCGAGGCGGCATCTCCTGCAGTGAGCCACCAGGTGCGCATCGAATCGGCCAGGTTGGTGACCTTGGCGAGTCGCGGTGGCAGCGAGCGACGGAACAGGTCGGCGACCGCATCGATTCCGGATGCCGGCACGATCACCAGCACGGTGTCGTCCCGTCGCCTCATCCAGCAATCGGTGATGATCATTCCCTTGGGCGTGAGCACCGCACCCCACAACAGTGACTCCGTGCCGGCCCGTTCGATGTCATTGGTGAACAAGCCCTGCAGGCAGGAAACCGCTCCCGGACCTTCCACTCGCAGCACGATGTCGCTGCGGGGAATCGCGTGCGGTTGTTCCTGCAGCGTGGCCAGTCGATCGGGGGTTGTCTCCAACAGGTGCATCACGGCTCCTGCCCGCCATCGAGTGCGGTGACCAGCACCCCTGCGGGATCAAACTCCTGGCGTCGTCGCGACAATGCGGTTGCCGGTCGGTCGCGATACGCACCGTAGTGTCCGAGCGCGCGACGAACCCGCCACGGCGCACGTTCTATGATGAGTGGCACCTCGCGCAGCGCGAGTTCCTGGCGGATCGTCCGGAGTGCATCGGTGTCGGCCACTCCGCTCCAGCGGACTCCGCCGCTCACCACGCCCGCACTCTGCATCCCTTCGCCGAGTCGGGCGACCACCAGGTCGATGGTGTCGTTCAGGCCCTCGGGCAGCACGGCCAGCCGGATGGTGACCGGCACCGTGGTCACCGCCCGCCCGGCACTCCGCCAGAGCGTCTGGTGGCCACCGTCGAGGATCGGCTGCCACCGGGCGCCCGGTATCGCTGGCAGGTACCGCGCGGCCGCGTCCACCGTGTCCGGGTCGCCCACGAAGCGGACCGCCAGGGTCCACTCGCCCTCGGTGGCGAGCGCAGGCGAGAACAATTCGGCGGCGGCCACGGGCTGGCCGCTGGCGCGGAGGTCGCCGGCGGCAGGAATGAGGGAGTCGCGCGGCGCTTGAATCGCCCAGGTCGCGTCGGCCTGTGGGAGGGGTCGGAGCCGCAGCTCGCAGCCGGTTACGATGCCGAGGGCGCCGAAGCCGCCGGCGTGGAGCGCCAACAGTTCGGGATCGCGCTCGGAGTCGATCACTACCACCCGACCGTCGCCGCTGGCCACCGTCACTGATTTCAACTGCTCGGCCACCCCGCCGAAGCCGGCACGGAGCGGACCAGCGGTTGCGGTCACCACCAGTGAGCCGACGCTGCGATCGGGCCGGCCCGGCGGATCGAGCGCCAGCCAGGCCGCCTGCTCCAGCACGCTGCGACGGAGTCGCTCGAGCGACACGCCCGCATCGACGACTACGCTCTGGGTGGAGAGTTCCGTGTGGCAGGTCTCGTCAAGGCCACGCAGCGAGATGATCACGTCGGCCGGTGCATCTTCGGCGCGCCAGGTGCCGTTGCCCTCGACTGCCACCCGCCAGCCCTCATCGTGCGCGACACCGAGGATACCGGCAACGGCAGTGGTGGCGGTGGGTGTGACCCGCGCCATCCCGCCGGGTTCACGACGGACTGCATCGTTCCCGGCGATCCGACCAAGCAGGTCGAGTATGGTGTCGCTCACGCTGCCGCACTCCACATACCCGAAAGATAGGCCCACCGGGAAGAGCTGCCCGGCGTTGCCCGTGGGGCGGGGTCAGGCGGCTCGGAAAGAGCCCAGTGACTTCACTTCGGGGCAGTCGCGCAATTTGGCGAAGGCGCGCTCGCGGAGCTGCCGTATCCTTTCGCGGGTGACGCCGAGTGTGTCGCCGATCTGTTCGAGCGTGAGCGTGGTTTCGCTGGGATCGAGACCGTAGTAGAGCGACAGGATGCGTCGTTCGCGGGGGGTGAGATAGCGGCGGAAGAGGCGATCGAGAAAATCCTTGCGGAGGATCTCGTCGGTGCGAGTCTCGATTTCGTTGGCCTCGTGGAATGGAAGTCGTTCGCCGAGTGTCGCCGAGCGTCGGTCGCCGGAGTCCACCGGGGCGTCGAGTGACACTTCGGTCACGAACAGCCTGCGAGCCCGGCGGATGTCGTCGATCGGTTGCAGCAGCGCGGTTGCAAGTTCCTGATCGGTGGGAGTGCGGCCGAGTTCCTGCGCCAGCAGTCCCTGCGCCTTGGTGAACCGGACCGCAGCGGCATTCTGATTGAGCGGGAAGCGCACCGATCGGGTCTGTTCGGCGAGCGCCTTGAGCACCGCCTGCCGCACCCACCAGACCGCATACGAGATGAACTTGACGCCTCGGTCGGGGTCGAACTTGCGGACCGCGCGCAACAAACCCTCGTTGCCGATTGCCACCAGGTCGCCGAGTTCCAGGCCGTGTCCCTGATACCGCTTCACGAACGCGATCACGAAGCGGAGATTGGCGGTGGCGAGTCGATCCGCCGCGTCCTGATCACCGGCGCGCGCGCGCCGGGCCAGATCGCGCTCCTCTTCGATGTCGGCAACCATCGGCAAGTCGCGGATGTCGTTGAGATACTGCTCGAATGCGTCTCCGGCAGGTGCAGGAGCGGTGGTCGCGATGCGTCGCGGGGCACGGCGCTTGGTTCGGGGCATAGGCCCACTCGATTGGCAGTGTTTGGTCAGCTACCGGAATTGCGATGGATACCGCAATCTGGCCTCGCCGGTGGCCCTGTCAAGGGGTCGTAAATGTCTACATCGCAACGACTTGTGACATCCAGACTTGCCGCGTTGCTGCACACTGTCCACATCCTGGTTGTCCACCCGGTGTGCACCGAACGGCCAAGTTGTTGGCGGCCTTGGGGGTGGGGCCTCGGCGCCGTTGTGGAATGATGTGGAGATCCCGTCGGCGCTTGCTCAGCCCAGGGCGTCAACCAGCATTTCGGCGTCGACGGGCCGGGTCCAGTGGCCCGATTCCGTGGTGGCGACTCGTCCGATTGCGGCCAGGAGCGCGCAGTGGATCTGGTCGTCACGATTCTTCTTGTCGACCAGCAGTGCTTGCCTGAACCGCGCCAGGCCAAGTCCTTCCGGCGCCTTCACGGGAAGGCCGAGTTGGTCGAGCAGGGCCGTGATCCGGGTGGTGGTGCCAGCGGTCGCCACACCGAGATTCTCGGCGACGCGGGTCTCGACCACCAGACCGATTGCAACTGCCGCGCCGTGCGGCGTCCGGTAGTCGGTGGCGTGCTCGATGGCGTGGGCGACTGTGTGTCCTAGGTTGAGCACGGCACGGCGTCCGGCCTCACGCGCGTCCTCGGTGACTATTGCTGCCTTGATGCTGGCGGAGTCGGCGAGCATCCGGGTCACCACCGCGGTGTCGCGCGCCAGGATCGCGCTGACATCGCTCTCCAACCCCACCCAGATCGCGGCGTCGGCCAGGGCGGCGTGCTTGACCACTTCTGCAAGCCCGTTGCGATACTCGATGTCGGGCAGGGTGTCGAGCAGCAGCGGGTCGACAATCACCGCGGCGGGATGATGGAAGCTGCCGATGAGGTTCTTGCCGACAGCGGCGTCGATGCCGGTCTTGCCACCGATCGCAGCGTCCACCATTGCCAGGGTGGTTGTCGGCACGGCGATCCAGGGCACGCCGCGCAGCAGCGTCGCCGCCACGAATCCGGCGAGGTCGGTGGTGACGCCGCCGCCGAGCGCCACGATGACGGTGCGGCGATCGACCCTGCCGGCGAGGATCCGTTCGGACAACTCGGACCATTGGCCGACGTTCTTTGATTGTTCACCGGCCGGGAAGGTGAGCCTCGGCAGGCCGTGCAGCAGGTGTGGCAGTGCGGCAGACACGTTGGTGTCGGTGATCACCACTGCTCGATGATTGCGCAGTTCAGTCGGCAGCAAGTCGAGCACGTGAGCGCTTGCCCCGGCCGCGACGAAAACCGGCGTCTCGCCATCGGGGTGACGAACCTTGCAGGTGGCTACCAGGTGACGTCTCCGGTGCCGGCGCGATGGTTGGCGAGTCGGGCCAGCGTGAAGAGCAGGTCGCTCAACCGATTGAGGTAGGTGAGGAACTCCGCCGGCACCGGCTCGCTGGCGGCAAGAGCCACCACCTGACGCTCCGCCCGGCGACACACGGTGCGCGCCACGTGCAGGGCCGCTGCCTTGGCGGTGCCGCCCGGAAGGATGAACGCCCTGAGCGGTTCGAGCTCGGCGTCGGCCTCGTCGATGGTTCGCTCGAAACGGTCGACCTGTTCGGAAGACAACTCGGCCTTGGCCAGTGCCTTGCGCACCTTCTCGGGGTCGGGTGTGGCCAGGTGGCCGCCGATCGAAAAGAGGTCGCGCTGGATCGATTCGAGCAGCTCGTCAAGAAAATCGGCTGGTGCCGTGGCGCGGACCAGGCCGATGACGGAGTTGAGTTCATCCACGTCGCCGTAGGCGGCAACCCGCGGATGATCCTTGCTCACCCTGCCGCCGCCGAACAGCGCGGTCTGGCCGGTGTCGCCGGTTCGGGTGTAGATCCGGAGAGTCATAGTCTCCAATGTAAGGCGCGGCGCTGCAGGGTGTCAGTCCCTGTCGATCGTCTCCAGCATCTCGGGGACCCGCACCACCTTTTCCCGCGGCTTGCCGGCGGGCTTGCCGCGCTCGATCTCGACCTTGTCGAGTCGCTGCCAGTCGGTCCAGTCGGTGATCCGCACACCGCGCTGCCTGACCAGGTCGAGCAGCGCGTCCGGCGATCCGGTGGCCGCGGTGATGCGGTTGGCGGTGACGTCGGCGAGCAGGTTGTCGACGGTCTGACTGGCGTCGACCTTGTTGGTGCCGATCACGCCGCTGGGACCGCGCTTGATCCAGCCGGTGGCGTATATGCCGTCGACGTGGGTGTGACTGCCGGCGTGTTCCACCACTCGACCACCGACGTTGGGGATCACGCCGCGCATCGGGTCGAACGGCACTCCGGCCAGCTCCACGCCGCGATAACCCACCGACCTGAACAGCAAGCCCACGTCCAGCACGAAGGTGGAATCGGTGGTCACCGCACGCACCCCGCCCTGGCCGTCGGGTTCGAGCCGGTTGTGGGCGACCCGGAGGCCGGTGACCCGCGTGTCGCCGAGTACCTCGACCGGCGACACTCCGAAGTGGAACACGATCCTGCGCTGTGCCGCTCGCTCCGGGCGTGCGGCCCATTCGCGCAACACTTCGAGATTCTTGGCGGCGGTGCGGTCGCTGGCCTCGTTGAGATACGCGTCGCTCACCGGATCGAGCATCAGGTCGCGCGGATCGACCCGCACGTCGACATCGGCGAGTTCGCCCAGCTCACGCAGTTCCGGGGTGGTGAACGCTGCCTGCACCGGCCCACGACGACCGAGAACGTGAATTGTCCTGATGTTGCAGGTCTCAAGTGCCTGCACCGCGTGATCGGCGATGTCGGTGGTTGCCAGGTCGTCGACCTTGCGGGCGAGGATCCGGGTGACGTCCATCGCGACGTTGCCGAGACCGACTATGGCAACGGCGTGGGCGGAAAGGTCGAAGGTGGCGTCGCAATAGTCGGGGTGCCCGTTGTACCAGCCGACCAGTTCGGTGGCGGCGTGACTGCCAGCCAGGTCCTCGCCGGGGATCTCGAGGTGCCGATCAGTGCGCGCCCCGACGGCGTAGATCACCGCATCGTAATTGCTGCGCAGTTCCGCCGGCGTGACATCGCGACCAACCTCGACGTTGCCGATGAAACGGGTGTTCGGGTGGGCCGCAATACGCTCGAACACCCGGGTGACCGACTTGATCCTGGGGTGATCAGGCGCGACGCCACCGCGGACCAGGCCGTGCGGCGTGGGCAGTCGATCGAACAGGTCGATCCGCGCCTGCGGCACGGCCTTCTGGATCGTCTCGGCGGCGTAGAACCCCGACGGACCGGCACCGATGATGGCGATCCTGAGGGTGGTCGGGTCGATTGACATCGCGCAAATGTAGACCCCCGGGCAACCCGGGGGCGATGCGGGCGCTCAGGGCCGGGCCAGTTCCACCACCACCGAGTCGATGGCCGGCAGCATTCCGGACGATCCGAGGGTGTGATTGTTGGCCTGGATCGAAAAGGTGAACACCCGGCCGTCGGCGCGTTCGACGTAGCCGCTCAGCGTGTTTACCCGGGTTATCGTGCCGGTCTTGGCGCGCACCCGTCCGGCGAGCGGTGTGTCGACGAAGCGGCGCCGCAACGAACCGGGTTCACCGCTCTGGGGCAGTCCGGCAGCGAAGGCATCGTAACTGGGATGGCTGCGCATCCAGTTGAGCAACCGGGTGAAGGCCAGCGGTGCCACGAGGTTCTTTGCGGCCAGCCCGGATCCGTCGGCAAGCTCGAACATCGTGCTGTCGATTCCCACCGAATCGATCAGGAAGCGTCGCTCCACCTCGAGGCCCTCCTGCCACGAACCGGCAGCGCCAAACCTGCGGCCGAGCTGCTTCAGGATCATCTCGGCAAACCAGTTCTGCGAAGTGTTGAGCACCGGAAACACCCAGTCGGACAGGGGCCGCGAACTGACCTCGGCCAGTGCGGGTGTGGCCCGGGCAACTGCATAGTCGGTGGAATCTGTCGTGGACAGGACGGTTCCCCGCACCACGATGCCGGCCGCCAGCAATTCCCGGCGGAACGCCAGTGCGGCGTAGCGGTTGGGATCGAGCACTGCCACGTTTTCGGTGCGCCGCTGCGAACCCACCGGCACCACGCCGCTGGCCACGTATCGCAGGCCGTCGGGATCGCGGATGATGTCGAACGTGCGCTCGGCGTCGCGCGCGCCGATCACGGCACGGTTCTCGATGAATGCCGCACCGACATCGGGACCGAAGTTGATCTGCGGCTGCACCTCGCCCGAGTCGGCCGCCGCAATCTCGACGTCGATCGAGTTGTCGTTGAAGCCGAGTCCCGAAACCGGCGCGGCGTACCACCAGTTCAGGTCGTACGTCTCCCACGCCGGATGGACCAGTTCCTCGTCGAAGTACGAGCCGTCGCCGATCAGGTCACCGTCGATCCAGCGGATACCGCGTTCGCGGAGTTGCTGCGCCAGGTCGCGCAGCTTGGCGGCCGGATCCTCGTCGCAGGCACCGGGGCGATCCTCATCGATATCGTAGCAGCGCCGGGAGTAGGTCGGGTCACCTCGACCATAGAGAACCAGGTCGCCGTGCAGCACTCCATCGATCACCGGTCCGGCACCGTAGACCGAGGTGCGCACGGTGAAGTCCGGGCCGAGCATCACGATCCCGGCTGCACTGGTGATCAGCTTGGTATTGGAGGCCGGGATGAACAACCGGCCGGCGTTGCGCCCGAAGAGGAGGCGGCCACTCTGGTCCTCGATCGCGACTCCCCAGTGGTGGCGGAGCAGTTGCGGCTGATCGAGCCTGGCCTCGAGGCGCCGGGTCAGCGATTGCCCCGGTGCCGTCCGAGGCAGCGCGGCAAGGGCCAGAGTCATCAGGGCGAGGGCGGACCAGCGTATTCCAGTCATTGGCGGCTCGTGGACCGGGACCGACTCCTGCGGACCGGTGACCCGGGAATGAGGAAAATTTGCAGGGACAACAGAAGAATACCCTTGCCGGTTGCGGGGCAGGGTGTGATAGCCCGGTCCGGTGGCACGTCGGTTGGGTATGCGGTCCCGGTGCCCTCGGGTTGGCGTAACCCCTTGAAGAAACCAGATTCAGATGATGCGGTTGATCCGATCGGTTGGTCTCAGCTTGATCCTGGCGACATTCGCCCCCGTGCTCGCCGCCCAGGACGGGCCGCTGATCGTGCGTGGACTCAAGTTCGACGGCAACCGCGCCATCGAGGATCTCGCCCTGCAAGCCGCGATCGCCACCACCAACTCGTCGTGGCTGGCGCGCAGCGTGCTGATTCGATGGCTGGGCGCCGGCGAAACGCGCACCTTCAGTGAACGGGCCTTTCGCGCCGATGTCGAACGGATCCGGCTGCTCTACCGCCTGAGCGGCTACTTCGAAGTCCAGGTGGACACCACCGTCGAGCGCAGCGACGAGACGGTGGAGATCACCTTTCACATCGATGAAGGCGAGCCGACCCGGATAAGCGCGATTGCGGTGGAGGGACTGGAAGGGGTGGCCGATGCCCCGACGCTGACGCGGGACCTGCCACTCGCCGAGGGGGATCCGTTCAACCGCTTCCGGATCGAGGAGACAGCCGACACACTGGCGGAGCGGCTCCGCAATGCCGGTTACCCATCGGCCACCGTCGATCGGGCGGCGCGGGCAGACTCGGCCACCCGAAGAGGCACCGTCACCTTCCTCGCCAGCCCGGGCACCGCCGCGGTGTTCGGTCCGATCGAGGTGCGTGGCCAGGAGGATGTCGACTCGGCCTTCATCGCCTCGCTGGTCAGCGTGCGCGAGGGAAGGCCGTATCGACTCGACGCATTGTACCGGTCGCAGCGCTCGCTGTATGCCAGCGAACTCTTCCGCTTCGCGACCGTGGGGATCGACACCACGGCGTACGCTCCTGGCGACACGGTGGTGCCGATCAGGGTGGATGTCACCGAGGGGCGCAGTCACCGGGCGCGCGGTTCGGTCGGCTACGCCACCAACGACTGCTTCCGGGTGGGCGCCGGGTGGACGGCCCGCAACTTCCTGGGCAACGGCAGGGTGGTGGACATCTCGGGTCGATTGTCGAAGATCGGTGTCGGTTCGCCGTTCGGCTTCGGGGCCGAAAGGTCGATCTGTTCCTCGCTCGAGGCCGACACCGTGGGATCGGAGCTGGCCAACTTCGGCATCGACGTGACGCTGAGGCGGCACGCATTCCTGTCGCCCGACAACACCCTGTCGCTGACGATCTTCTCCGAGCGCCGCAGCGAGTACGCGGTTTATATGCGCGAGGAAGTCGGCGCCGAGGTGGCGATCACCCGCGAAACGGTGAGTCGCATCCCGGTGACGCTCGGCTACCGGATATCCTATGGACAGACCCGCGCCAACCAGGTGTCGTTCTGCCAGTTCTTCAACGCCTGCGTCAGCGACGACGTGGCACAGTTGCGCGAGCGCAGGGTGCTCACGATGCTGACGCTGGGCGCGGCCAGGCAACGGGTGAACAACCTGCTCGACCCGACGCGAGGCACGATGCTGTCGGCAGAGGCGACGGTGTCGAGCGCACTGCTGGGATCCTCCGAGCTGCAGCAGTTCACCCGCCTGGTGGCCGATGCCTCGATCTATCGGCCGCTCACCCGCAACGTGGTGGTGGCCGGACACCTGCGCGGAGGAGTGATCTTTTCGCCCCAGATCGACCTCGCCGGGGAGCGCACCTCGTTCGTGCCGCCCGAACAGCGCTTCTATGCCGGCGGCGCCAACGACCTGCGCGGCTACGACCGCAACGAACTGGGCCCGGTGGTCTACGTGATCCCGCGCGACTCGATCACCGTGACCGGTGCGGACACCACCTACAATCCGAACGCACTCAGGGTCGCGGCGACCGGTGGCGACCGGGTGGCGATTGCCAATCTCGAACTGCGCTTCCCGGCACCGTTCCTGTCGGACCGGTTCCGCCTGGTGACCTTCGTCGACGCCGGGGCGCTGTGGTCGCGGACCGGTTCCGCCGGCATCCGGGTCACGCCGGGTGCGGGATTGCGGATCGCTTCACCGCTCGGCCCGGTGCGATTCGACGTCGGATACAATCCCTACCAGCTCGAGCGCGGCGCGGTCTACACCAGCACCGAGAACGGTGACCTGGTCCAGGTGCGCGCGTCGGATCGTCGCGATCGCAACCGCGACTTCACCTTCCACTTCTCGATCGGGCACGCGTTCTGATGTCGTGGCGCCGGGTTCTGCGCCGGGTGATCGCGTGGTCGGTCGGCCCTCCGCTGGTGATCGTGGCGGCGGTGATCGGCACTGCGCTGGCACTGATGTACACTCCGCCTGGTCGCGCACTCACGGCGCGGATCCTCACCGACGTGATCAGCAGCAACGTGGCCGGCGATGTGTCGATCGGCGGCATCCGGGGCAGCATCATCCGTCACCTGGTTCTCGAGGACGTGGTGATCCGCGATTCCACCGGCGTGCGGCTGGCGCGGATACCGCGACTGGAGGCGCGGTACCTGCTGCCGGAACTGCTGGCCGGCCGGATCGTGATTCGCGAACTCGACTTGCAGCAGCCCGACCTGCACATCCAGCGACTGCGCAGTGGTCGCTGGAATTACCAGGAGATTTTCCGCGCCGGCCAGGGCGGTGGCGATGGCCCGCCGCCGCGGGTCGAGCTGCGCGACGTGGTGCTCAACGGTGCGGTGCTGCGAGTGGACGTGCCGACCACGCCCGGACCGCCGAGGCAGCCGATCAGCGCGCGCGGCGCCGAGCCGGCCCAACCCGAGATCACCGAGGGCAGCGACGGACCGGTGAGGGTGTATCGCGCGACCGGTGTCGACGCCCGGTTGCCGCTGATCCGGATCTCCACCCCGGAAGACGATCCCATCCTGGTGGAAATCGCGGAGTTGAACGCGGATCTCACCGATCCCGCGCTCAGCATCGTGGCGCTGGAGGGTCAGGTGATCACCAAGGCCGACTCGTTGCGCTTCGAGTTCAGCGAGGCCGCGCTGCCTGGCACCGTGGTGCACGGCAGCGGTGCGGTGCGCTGGCCGGACGACACGATCCGCTACGACTTCGCTCTCGAAGCGGACACGGTGGCGCTCCGCGACCTGCGCTGGATCCAGCCCGACTTTCCCGACTGGGGCGGACGCGGTTCTGTGGTGGCGCTGTCGACCACGAATCGGCACACCGAATTCGTGCTGGAGGATCTCCATCTCGGCGACGCCGGCTCGCGCGCGGCGGGCCGGCTGGTGGCGATACTCGATGATGATCGCGGCGTCGGAGTGCGCGACCTCGACCTGGTGCTGGAGGCCGTCAGCCTCGAAGTGGTGCGGCCCTACCTCGACACACTGCCGTTCCGGGGCAGCCTGGATGGCCGGCTGCAGGCAGATGGTTACCAGAGCGACATCCGACTTGCCGGGACGATGACCTTTCGGGATCACCTCCCGGCGAGACCGGCCACTTCCTCGTTCGACTTCGAAGGTTCGGTGTCGTTCGGCGGCGCTGCCGGTGCGACCTTCGACAACTTCGTGCTGAACGAGTCGTCGGTGGCGCTCGCCACGGTGACTGTCCAGGCCCCCGCGGTGGCGCTGCCGGGACGGATGCGGTTGGTGGGACGGCTCGATGGACCGTGGCAGGATGTCACCTTCCAGGGCACCGCGGAGCATCAGGCCCCTGAGGGATCGCTGTCGCGACTGATCGGCACGGTGAGGCTGGACACCCGGGGCGAACCTCTGGCGATCGGGATGGATGCGCGCTTCGACCGGCTCTCGTTCGACGGCTTGCGCACCGGTTACCCCGCGCTGACTCCGCGCGGTGGTGTGTCGGGAAGGGTGATCGCCAACGGGCCGCTCGACTCGCTGGAGATCGATGCCGATCTCACGGGTGACATCGGCGACGTCGTTGCGCAAGGCGTGATCGGCGCCACTGCCCCGCGCTATCGGTTCGACAACCTGCTGCTCGACGTGCGACGGCTGGATGTGGAGGCAGTGCTTGGTCGCGGCGGCAACACCGCCATCAACGGGTTGATGACGCTCGATGGCGTGATCGATTCGGGCTCCGCACCGATCGGAACGGCCCGACTCGAGTTGGGACAGTCGCGGATCGGCGGCCTTACGCTGAGCGGCGTGCAGGGAGCGATCAATTCCGACGGCGCCGTGCTCTCGACCGACTCGCTCTCGGTCAACTGGTCGAGCGGCGGGTTGCTGGCGCAGGGTTCGTTGGGGTGGACGGCGGCCGATTCGGGGATGATGCGGATCGAGGCCGCGGGATTCTCGCTGGAGCCGTTCGATTCGCTGGTGCGCGCCACCTTCGGACTCGAACCGGATTCCGCCAGCTACCTGCCGCTGGGCGGCACCGCCAGCGCTCAACTGATCGCCTTCGGGTCGGTCGAGGAGCCGGCCATCGCAGGGTTGGTGGAAGCAGGGGATGTGCGGGTTGACGATTGGTCGATCGGTCAGCTCGCCGCGGAGATCTCCGCCGATTCGCTCTCCACTCAGGGCATTCACCTCGACGCGCGAATCGACTCGCTGGCCAAGGGTCGCCAGGTCGGCACCGACTTGCGCGTGGTGCTCGGCGGTTCGGCCGATTCGCTCAATGCAGCGGCCTCGGGGCGCCTGCGCGAATCACGGTTTGCGATCGGCGGCTGGCGCATCGCCGGCCCGGACGGTGACCGACTGGGGATCGATTCGCTGCGACTCGGATTGCCGAGACAACAGTGGACACTCGAAGATCCCGCCGTGCTCACGCTGGGGGACCGCGTCATCACGCTCACCGACACCCTGGTTCTCCGCACCGACGACGGTTCCGGGTTGATGACCCTGGCCGGTGCCCTGCCGGGTGTCGGCACCGGTGAGCTGGAGGCATCGATAATCGGGCTGGACCTGGCCGACATCTACGCTGTCCTGGGCCGCGACACCTCCGAAGTGGGTGGCTTGGCACAACTGGACTTCCGGCTGGGCGGCACCCGCAACGCCCCGTTGCTGCGGGGCAACGCAATGGTCACCGGGCCGCGCTTCGGGGCCGCCACTCCGCCCCTGTTGCGTGCCGCATACGACTATGCCGACAACACCGCACGCGCCAACGTGACATTCTGGCGGCTGGGCGAACCCGTGCTCGAGGTGGATGCGAACGTGCCGTTCGACCTGGCGCTGGCCGCGCGGGAGAATCGTCGCCTGCCGGGGCCGATCGAGATTCGCGCCACCGCCGACTCCGCCGAACTGGCGCTGCTCGAGGCATTCACCACGTCGATCCGCAGCACCACGGGAGCGATGTCACTCGACCTCACGATCGGCGGGACCTGGGATGAACCCGAGCTGGCGGGCGATGCCGCCGTCTATCTCGGTCGCACCACGATCCCCAACCTTGGCGTGCGCTACGGGCCGATTCAGGGACGGGCAACTTTTGCGGGTGACTCGCTTGTCGTGGAGAGACTGACGCTTGCCAGCGACGAAGGTGAACTGGCAATCGACGGCTCGGTGCGCTTCGAGGATCTCAGCCGCACCGTGCTCAACCTGAACCTGTCGTCGCGGCGATTCCTGGCGATCAACGTGCCGGGATTTCTGGTGGCCAGGCCGACCGGCACGGTAACGCTCACCGGCCCACTCAGCCGACCGGTGTTGCGCGGCAACTCGGTCACCATCACGTCGAGCGATGTCTACTTCTCGGATATCATCAACAAGAACGTCATCGATCTGGAGGATCCGGCCTACCGGGACCTGGTTGATGTCGAGGAACTGCGTCGCCAGCAACTGGGAGCCGCGTTCCAGAACCGCTTCCTCGACTCGCTCCGGATCGAGAACCTCACTGTCGTGGTGGGCAGCGACGTGTGGCTGCGCTCCGCCGAGGCGGAGATCCAGCTCGAGGGCACGGTGCAGGTGAGCAAGACCGGCAGGGCCTACATCGTTGCAGGCGAGCTGGACACGCCGCGGGGCGAATACACCCTGAACGTCCGTGGCCTGATCAACCGCAAGTTCACCATCGACCGCGGAACGGTCACCTATCTCGGCACGGCCGACCTGAATGCCGAACTCGACATCCAGGCCAGCTACCTGGTGCGGGCCTACGATGGCGACGAGATCCCGATCGTGGCGAGGATCACCGGGACCATCCAGGTGCCGCAGGTGGAACTATCTTCGCCGGGTCGCGACATTCCGGAGCGGGACATCCTGTCCTACCTGATGTTCGGGAGACCCGAGTTCCAGTTGGCCGGCAACTCCGCCCAGCAGGCAGGCAGTCAACTGGCGATCCAGATGGCGCTGGCGACCATCTCGGGCGAGGTCGAGCGGCAACTGGTTCAGGAGGCCAACCTGGGACTCGACTTGTTCGAGATCCGGCCGGGCATTCCGTCGCGCGGCACCGACGTGGGATCGTTCACGTCGCTGGCCGCCGGTGTCCAGTTGGGGAGTCGCTGGTTCGTGACGGTCAACGCGGGCTTCTGTCTCGGTGGCGGCCAGTCGGAATCGTTTTCGGCCCGCAACTTCGGCGCTACGATCGAGTATCGTTTCGCGCGGGACTGGCGGGTGCAGGCGTCGGCCGAGCCGGTGCAGTCGTGCATTGGTGCCAGGCTGGGAGATGGCTTCAACAATATTCCGCGACGCTACCAGCTCGGTGGCGATCTGCTCTGGGAACGGGAGTACTGAGTTGCGAACTCGTGCACTGTTGATTGCCAACCCGAACGCCGCGCGCACCGACCCCTCGACGCTGGTCGGCATCGAGAACACGATCCGCAACGCCAACTGGGATCTCGAGATCAAGGCGACCGGCGGACCCGGCGACGCACGCCGGATGGCAGCCCAGGCGGTCGAGGACGAGGTCGACGTGGTGGCGGTGTTCGGTGGCGACGGCACCACGATGCAGGCCGCGGCCTCGCTGGTGGGGACTTCGACTGCACTGGGACTCATCCCGGGCGGTACCGGCAACCTGCTGGCGGGAAACCTGCGACTGCCGATCAATCCGATCCGCGCCACCCAGATGATGGTGGACGGGCTGCCGCGCGCGATCGACCTCGGCCGCCTCAACCGCAAGGATGGCGATCACTATTTCGCGGTGGCTGCCGGGGCCGGCATCGATGCCCGGGTGATGGTAGAGACCGACTCCGCCTCCAAGCACCGCTGGGGGATGATGGCCTATGTGGCAACCACCTTGAAGGTGTTGCCGGAGATCCGCAACATCCCGTTCAGGATCACCGTCGACGGCAAGCTGCACGAGGCGGAAGCGGCAATGGTACTGATCGCGAACTGTGGCGAGGTGTTCCCGCGAATGATGCGGCTGGGCGCCGGCATTTCGCCGTTCGACGGCGAGCTCGACCTGATGGTGGTCCGCGGCGACACCGTGGCTGAAACAATGCGGGCGATGTGGGACCTGGTGACCGAGCGCACCGGGACTTTCGGCGAGGACGCGCTGGTGGGATACGTCCGCGGCAGCAAGTTCACGGTGGAGGTCGCCGACGGCGAGGTTCACCCGGTGCAGTTCGACGGCGAGCCCGGTGGGGAGACGCCGTTCTCGGTGGAGGTGGTTCCCCGCGCGATCAGCGTGATGCTGCCGCGCCCACCCGCCCCGAGGCGGTGATACATTACCGGTGGCCGGCTCGCCATTGCCTTGCCCGAGCCGCGCCACCCCTCACTCATTGCGGTCAGGACTCCGCCTGTGGCCGATTCCATCCTGCTGATCGACGATGACATCGCCCTGTTGCGCTCGCTGGGCGAGTTCTTCGCGCAGCGTGGCTGGGACGTGCACCGCGAACTCACCGGTGAGGCCGGCCTCACCACCTTCGGGCGAACGTTGCCGGACCTGGTGCTGGTCGACCTGCACCTGCCCGGGATCGACGGCCTGGAGGTGCTCGAACGGCTCCGCGGCAGCGACACTGCGGTGATCGTGCTGACCGGCGACGGTCAGGTGTCCCTGGCGGTGCAGGCGATGCGCAACGGGGCGGAGAACTTCCTGACCAAGCCGGTCGATCTCGATCACCTCGGAGCGGCTGCAGATCGCGCCGCCGAAAAGGTGCGGCTCAGGCGGGTCAATCGCACCCTGATTGGTCGCGGCAGTGACGCAAGTGGTGTCGCCACCCTGGGCGATTCGCCGCCGATGCGCGAGTTCCGGCAGAAGCTCACCGTACTGGCCCGCAGCAACCAGCCCGCGATCCTGGTACGCGGCGAACCCGGCACCGGCAAGCGCCGGATCGCGCGGATGCTGCACGACCTCTCCAATCGCGCCGACGAGCCGTTCATCGAGATCGTGGCGGCATCCGCCGAGCCGGCCGGGCTGGAAACAACGCTGTTCGGAATCGACGCACCGCTCAGCCAGCCTGCCGAGCAGTCGCGTGCCGGTCTGGTCGAAATCGCCGATCGGGGCACCCTTGCGCTGCACGAGATCACCGCCGCGCCGATCGGAGTCCAGGTCCAGCTCGCGGCAATGGTGGAGCAGCGCGCCTTCCGTCGCAGCGGGGGCACTCGCGAGATTCCGGTGGACGTGCGGATCGTGGCTACCACCTCGCACGATCCCGCGATCGAACAGGCCGAGGGCCGCTTCGAGCGGGAGCTGTACTTCCGGCTCAAGGCGATGTCGCTGACGGTGCCACCGCTTCGCGACCTGAGCCGTGCCGATGTCGGTGCCGCGATCCAGCGGTTGCTCAACCAGCTCGCCGGTGCCTCGCCCGGTTCACCGATGGAGCTCAGCGACGAGGCGCTCGACCGCCTCACGTCGCATCCGTGGCCGGGTAACCTGCGCGAGGTGCGACACGTGCTCGAACGATCACTGCTGCTGGCACGAGGGCACCCGGCCATCGGTATCGAGCACCTTCCGGGAGAGTTTCGCGCCCGGCCCGGACCCTTCGACCGGCGGCACACGCCGCTCACGATGGATGAGGTGGAACGGATGCACATCGAGCGGACTCTCAAGCACCACTCCGGCAACCGCACCCGCAGCGCCGAGGAGCTCGGTATTTCCCGCGCGACGCTGATCGCCAAGATCAAGCGCTACGCCATCCAGCAGTGAGTATGGGAACCACGCCGCGCCCGCCGCTCGCAGAACGCGATGCAATGCTGTGCCGCTCGTGCGGTCGCGAGGAGCGGGCGTCGGAGGGCTATCCCTGCGACGGCTGTGGCACATTCGTGTGCCTGATGTGCACCATCCGCGGCATCACCCGCTGCCGGACGTGCTCGGGAGGAGACTCGGGCGCGTGAGTGCCGTGATCACCAATGTGCGTGTCGCCCCGGTGCTTGCCAGCGCCTCGCTGGCTGCCGAACAAGTCACCCAACTGGTACTCGGAGAGGCCGCACGGGTAATCGGCACCGACGCCGACCTGCTGCACGTGCACACCCTGCTCGACGACTGCAGCGGCTGGGTGCATCGCGGCTACCTGCAACTCACCAGCACCGGCGAGGCCGATAGCTGGCTGGTAGGCGCGGGCTGGTCCACCGGTGCCGAGCTGGAGGTCTCGGGTGCGCGCCTGAGGGCGCCGCACCGGGCGCGGTTGCTGATAGACGGCAACGAACGGGTTCGCCTGCCGGATGGCAGGCCCGCCAGGATTCGCACCGGAAGGATTCAGGGCATCGGCGAGGTGATCCGCGAGGCACACCTGTTGTCGCCGGCGGAGTGGGCCTGGCGCGAGTTTGCCGGCACCCCGTACCTGTGGGGCGGGGTGACCGATGGTGGCATCGACGACACCGGCCTGGTGCAGACCACCTTCCTCGCGCGCGGCATTCCGATGCCGCGAATGGTGGGCGACCAGGCGACACTCGGCACCGCCGTGCCGCTCGATCAGGTGGCCAGCGGCGACCTGCTGTTCTTCCGCGGTGAAGACTCGGACCAGATTGTCGAGGTCGCCATTGCAGCCGACGCCGACACCATCGTGCACAGCACCCTGGCAACCGGACAGGTGACGCGGGAGTCGTGGACACCCGGGAGCCGGGCGGCGTCCCTCCGGACTCGATTGGTAATGGTGAGGCGCCTGACCTGATGCTCAGCACCCTGGTTCTCTTCGACATCGACGGCACCCTGCTCTCCAGTGCCTCCGCGGGTCGGTCGGCGATCCGGCTGGCGTTCGACGATGCGTTCGCCGATCCCGATTCGTTCTTCGACACGGTCCGATTCGACGGCAAGACCGATCCGCAGATCGTGCGCGAGTTGTATCACGCCGCCGGTCACGGCGATCGCGCCACCACCGAGGTGATCAACGAGCTGCTGGATCGCTACCTGGCGCATCTCGAGGATGAACTGACCAGCCGAGGCAGCCTGGTGAGGCCGTTGCCGGGAATCGTCGAGCTGCTCGACGCACTCGAAGCGCGCCCGGAAGTGTGCATCGGTCTGCTCACGGGCAACGTGGTCAAGGGAGCAGGACTCAAGTTGCGAGCAGCCGGTATCGATCCCGGCCGCTTCCGGATCGGCGCCTACGGGTCAGATCACGCCGACCGGCCGATGCTGCCACCGATCGCGGTGGAACGGGCCAGGCCACTGTTCGGTCGCGTCCCGGTGGGCGAAGAGATCGTGATCATCGGCGACACCCCTGCGGATGTGACCTGTGGTGCGGCACTCGGCGTGCGCGCGGTGGCGGTGGCCACTGGATCGTACAGCGTTGCCGAACTGCAGGCAGCAGGTGCGCACGCAGCGTTTGACGACCTGAGTGCCACGGAAGACGCCGTGAACGCAATCCTGTCACTGGCCGCCGCGTGAACACCAACCCGGTGGCACCCGCGCTGGGGCGGTTGGCGGCACCGCCGCGCGGCCGCCCTCACGACCCGACCCGGCTCGCACTGGTTGACCAGATCGTGGCGCTCAACAGCCGCGAGCGACTCGACGGTGATGCCTGGTTGGCCGCGTGGGAGCAGGCCGCCCGAGCGCTTCGCGACCACGTGATCGCCGAGGCCGAGGCGCGGATCGACCGGGCTGCCGCGCGGTCGAGGTATCCCGCAGGCCGACTGGCTGAGGCGCGTCCCGATGCTGATGCTGCGGATTCGCTGCTCAACCGGTTGCTCGCAGAGGGCGCAGCGCTGGAGCGGATGGCAGGGCCGGAGCGCGACGACGCACTGACCCGGATGCGCGGCGCTGAGCTGGAAGCTGCGTGGGGTGCAGCGGTGCGGCTCGCCGACGCCGAGCTGATGCACTGGACCGGAGTCGCGCGCGACATCGAAAACTGGCGTCGCCCCTGGCGGCCGTTCGTGATCATTGCCGCAGTGTTGCTGTCCCTGGCGGTCGTGATCGCCGCGCTGCTCGGCGGACTGGTGCCGGCACCCGGCTGGTTCACCCCTGTCAGCGACTGGTTCTGGAGCCTGCCGTGGCCGTGGTGAACATCGGGCTCGACGTGGTCGAGGTCGATCGCGTGCGCGAGATGCTCGGGCGACTGGGCGGCCGACTGCTCGACCGCACCTTGACCGACGAGGAACGACACTACGTCGAGTCACTGTTCGATCCCGCGCCGGCCCTGGCCGCACGACTCGCCGCCAAGGAAGCGGTGTACAAGGCACTGCAAGTGCTGCCGGGCGCGCGCCCGATCGGCTGGCGCGAGGTGTCGGTGCGCAAGCTGCCCGACGGGCGCCCCGAGATCGAACTGATCGGCCGGGCAGCGCAACTGCTGGCGCCACATCCGGGCGTGACGATCCATCTCTCGATTTCTCACTCACGCGACATCGCGGCCGCAGTGGCGGTGCTCGAAGGCTGAGTGCGTGTCAGCGGTTCCCGACAGGCAGTTGTGAATCCCGACTGTGTTGCCATAGATTGCCGGGATACCCACGCAGAGAATGAGTGTGTTTCTCAACTACCTCGCAATCGCGTTTGCCTTTCAGTTCGGTCCCGACTCCACCACAATCGCCCAGGCACGGCGCATAGCTGCGTCGGCCGATCTCGCTGCCCAGGAGTACCGGCTCGGAGTGGTTGATGGCCGGGTAGTGATGGCGGCGGAGGTCGAGGAGGCCCGCCTCTTTCTGGGTGAGGCGCTCCGCACCAGCGGCTCGCTGCCCGATTCGGTGGCCGCCATCGTCGCCAGCGAGCTGGAGCGGGCCCTCGGCTTCGTCGAGGCGAAAGGGCTACCCGATTCGGTGTCCGCGGCGGTGGCGCGGCTCAGCCGGGCGCTGAGCGAGGGTCTGGGTGTGGTGCTGGTGGAGATCCCGTCGCGTACCCCGTCGCTTGCGCTGGGCGCCGAGATCTACGCTCGCGAGTGCGCCAGTTGTCACGGTGGTTCGGGACTGGGCGATGGACCGGCCGGAGTCGGACTCGACCCGGCCCCGTCCAACCTCGCCGATGCCGCCTCGCTGGCCGACGTGACCCCGTTGGCGTTCTACCAGCGGGTTACGATCGGAGTCGCCGGAACCGCGATGCCCGCCTACGAGAGCAGGCTCTCCGCCGCCGATCGTTGGGCCGTGGCGCTCTACGCCACAACACTGCGTCAGGCCGAGGCGGCGGGGGATGTCCCCGAATCGCTCCGCTCCTTCGCCACCACGGCCGAGCTCGACGACGAACAGATCCTGGCGGCCCTCGGGGCCGGCAGCAGTCGCGGGCAGCTCGCGGCGGTGCGTGCCTGGCAGGACCCCGCGACCGACGACGCCGCGGCGGCATTCGGTGCCGTGCGCGACAAGGTTGCCGAGGCGATCCGACTGGGCCGTTCCGGCGAGCCGGATGCAGCACTGGCAACCGCTTTCGATTCGTACCTCGCCTTCGAACGTGTCGAGCGCACTGTGAAGGCGCGCAACGCGGCGCTGGCGACGGAACTGGAGGGGGCTTTCGCCGAGCTGCGGAGCGCGGTGGCCGGTGGTGACCCCGCAGCGATTGACGCGGTGGAGCAGGGTCTGTACACCGGTCTGGAGCGCGCGGAGCGGTTGGTTGTCGACGAGATGTCGGCCACCAATCTCGCAGTCCAGTCCTCCGTGCTGATCCTGCGCGAGGGACTCGAGGCGATCCTGATCATCGGTGCGTTGCTGGCGTTCCTCACCAAGGTCGGAGCCAGCGAACGCCGTCGGGACATTCATTACGGCGTTGCCGCGGCAATTGTGCTGTCGTTGATCACCGCGGTGTTGCTGGAGACGGTGTTCCGACTCTCGCCGGCAGAGCAGGAGGTGCTCGAGGGAATCACGATGCTGGTGGCAGTGGTGGTGCTCTTCTACGTGAGCTACTGGCTGTTGTCGAAGATCGAGGTGCAGAAGTGGACCAGCTACGTGCGTGAGCAGGTTCGGGGCGCCATCTCCGGTGGCTCCGCGCTGGCGCTGGCCTCGGCGGCGTTCCTGGCGGTGTACCGCGAGGGCTTCGAGACGGTGCTGTTCTACAAGGCGCTGCTGGTTTCAGGCGGGTCGGGGTCGGGGTTGCCGGTGTTTGGCGGCCTGGTGGTCGGCGGGCTGCTGCTGGCGGTGATCTATGTGGCGATTAATCGCTACGGCGTGCGTCTGCCGCTCAGGCCGTTCTTTGCGATCACCAGCGCGTTCCTCTACTACACGGCGTTCGTGTTTGCCGGCAAGGGCGTGGCCGAGTTGCAGGCCGGCGGCGTGATCGGCACCACCGTCCTGCCGGGGTGGCCCCGCTGGCCGGTGTTCGGGGTCTACCCGACGCTGGAGACGGTGCTTGCGCAGGGCGTGCTGGTGGTGTTGGCGATTGCGGCGCTGGTGGTAATCCGGGTGCGGCGGCGAGGCAGCGACGGCGACCTGGTGGCCGTCTCCTGACGCCTCTAGGCGGTGGGCTGTAGCTGCGGCAAATGAAACGGCCCGCCATCGCTGGCGGGCCGTTTCGTCGAGAGGTCCCAGAACGCCCCCTGAGTATACGGAGACGAACAGATGTGTTCGCTCCACCCTTCTTCGTCCTGGGACTTTTTCCGGCCGCCGACCCTCCGACGACCATCACGGACTGAACATACGGCCTGATCAAAGGTGTGTCAAGCGGGGGCAAAAAGTCGGGGTCAACGGCTCCCGTCGGCGGCCTTGCCACCCGCCTTGAGCCACTCGCCCGGGGCCTGAGCGGGCCGGTCGGCCAGCATACGCCAGAGTACCAATCCGGCCAGGAACATCGCCACCGAGGTGCCCTGGGCGTAGGTGAAGGCACCCAGGAACCGGTCGTCCTTGGCCCGCAGGAACTCGACCAGGAACCGTTCGGTTCCGGCCAGCATAAGGTAGGCGCCGAACAGCCAGCCGGTTCCCAGCGGCTTGCGGCGCCAGGCCCAGAGCAGCGCAAACACCAGCAGCATCACCGCCACCTCATAGAGCTGGGTCGGGTGGACGGCCAGCAGGGTCTCGGGGGTGCTCCCCGGAGGCGGGGTGATGCCGAATGAACTGACCATCACGCCGGCGTACGAGGCGGGTGAGCCCTCGGGAAATGCGACCGCCCAGGGCAGGGTGCTGGGCACGCCGTAGTCGTCTCCCACGACGTAGCAGCCGACCCGACCGATGGCGTATCCCGCGGCCAGGGCAGGTGCCACCAGGTGCATCGTCCAGCGGATCGGGACCCGGCGGCGCCAGCCGACCAGGATGACGCCCAGGGTGCCACCCAGGAAACCACCGTAGTAGACCAGGCCGGCCCGCGCGAACAGCGTCTCGGGGCCGTGCAGCGCGGCGTACCAGAGCTTGGCGCCCACGATGCCGCCGATCACGGCGCCCAGCAGGATTTCGCCAGCGTAGTCGGAGGCCAGGCCGTGTCGCTTGAGCTCACGATCCACCAGCCAGGTGCCGACCAGGAACGCCAGCATCATCGTGATTCCGAAACCGGTGATCTCGATCGTGCCGATGTTGAAGCTGAGCGTGTAGACTAGGGTCACGCGGTGGCATCTCCGTGAATGGTCAGGCCTGGCAGTGGCAGCGAATCGGCGGCGGCCAGCGCGGCGTCGTCGCGTTCACCGCGCCCCAGTCGCCAGCTTCCGGCAGCCCCGATCATCGCCGCGTTGTCGGTGTTGAGCCTGGGCGAAGCGACCGCGACTCGGGTACCTGCCGGTGCTGCCGACCGGACCGCTGCCGCAAGGGTCCGGTTGCAGGCGACTCCGCCCCCCAATACTACCAACTCGCGACCGTGTTCGGCGGCGGCGTCGAGTGTCTTGCTCACCAGCACCTCGATTACTGCGTCCTGGAATCCGCGGGCCAGATCAGCGCGTTCGGCGGTCGGATCGTTGCTCAGTTGCACCGCGCGCAGCACCGCTGTCTTGAGGCCGCTGAACGAGAAGTTCCAGCGATCCTTGGCGGCGCTGCCCTTGAGCAGCGGCCGCGGAAACCGGTATTTCGCCGGGTCACCTTCGGCGGCGAGGCGCTCGATTGCCGCACCGGCCGGATAATCCAGTCCGAGCAGGGTGCCGACCTTGTCGAATGCCTCACCTGCCGCATCGTCGAGAGTGGCGCCGAGCAGGTGGTACTCGCCCCACGCCGGCACGTCGAGCAGCATCGTGTGGCCGCCGCTCACCAGCAGTGCGGTAAACGGCGGCTCCACGTCGGGATGCTCGATCACGGGTGCGAACAGGTGGCCTTCGAGGTGATGCACACCGATCAGCGGCAACTGTTCGCGCCAGGCGACGGTCTTGGCCCAGGTGACACCCACCAGCAGGGCGCCGAGCAGCCCGGGGCCGCGGGTGACGGCGATGCCGTCGAGGTCGGCCAGCCCGATCCCGGCCTGCGCCAGGGCATCGTCTGCAACCGGTCCGATGGTTTCCAGATGTGCGCGCGAGGCCAGCTCGGGCACCACGCCGCCGAACACCTTGTGGATGTCCTGTGACAGGATCGCCATTCCGTCGAGCGTGACGCGGCCACCGTCGCGTGACACCACGGCGGCCGACGTTTCGTCGCACGAGGTCTCGATCGCGAGCACGCGCATCAGTCGTCGAGCAGCTTCTCGATCCGCTCGCGGTGGGCCGGCTTGCGCCAGTCTTCCTCACCGAGTTCGACCCACTGGATCACGCCTTCGCGATCGAGCAGGAAACTCTGCGGGACTCCCAGGGTGCGGAACGACTGCTGGATGCCGCCCGAGGCGTCGTGAAGCAGGTCGAAAGTGAGGCCCAGTTCCTCGCCGAAATCGGTGACCTTCGCGGACGAACCTGCATCGACGCTCACCGCGGCGATCCGGAAGCCACGATCGCGGTAGTCCTGATACACCTCTTCCATCGACGGCATCTCGGCGCGGCAGGGGAGGCACCAGGTGGCCCAGATGTTCACCAGCGTGACGTAGCCCTCGTAGCCGCTGCGGACGTAGATCGAGTCGCCGGTGGCGATGTCGAGCACGCGATAGTCGGGCGCCCGCTCACCCACGGTGGCGCCCACCGGGGCGGGGGCAAAGCGTGTCAGTCCCCACACGCCCAATGCCAGCCCGGCGATCACCGCTGCAACCATCATCCACTGCCGCATCAGTTCGTCTCCTCGACCAGCAATTGCTCGATGATTCGCCTGTTCGATGGCGAGGCCCAGGGGTGGTCGCCGTGAACTATCCGCACGATCCGTCCGTTGCGATCGACCAGGAAGGATTCCGGCACTCCAGTGGTCTGGTACAGTTGTTCGATTTCGCGTGAGCGATCGTGCAGCACGTCGAAGGCGACGTCGAACTGGTCGATGAACTTGCGCACCACGGTCGAGTCCTCGGTGTCGATGCTCACCGCCGCGATCCTGAAGCCGCGGTCGCTGAGCGCTCGATAGAGGGTGTCGAGTGCGGGGATCTCGTCCTTGCACGGCCCGCACCAGGTCGCCCAGATGTTGACCAGGGTGACACTGCCGCCGTATTCGTCGACGAACGACACCGGTTCGCCTGTCGCGAGCGAAACGGCGGCAAAGTCGGGTGCCTCGGAGCCGACGCCGAGTGGCGTCACCGTGCAGCCCAGGACGGCGAGCAGGCTGAGGGGCAGCAGGTATTTCACGACCCGGATCCTGCGGCGCGCCTGAGTGCGCCTACGGCGGCGGCGGGGTCGGCGGTGCCGAACACTGCGGTGCCGGCCACGAAGGTGTCGGCGCCGGCGCGATGCGCCGCTGCGATGGTGTCGGTGGTGATGCCGCCGTCCACCTCGAGCACCGCACCGGAATCGTGCTGGTCGAGCAACGCGCGGACTCGGGAGATCTTGTCGGTCGACGCGGGGATATAGCCCTGACCGCCGTAGCCGGGATTCACCGACATCACCAGCACCAGGTCGAGATCGTCGATCACCTCGGTGAGCCAGCTCACCGGTGTCGACGGATTGAGCACCAGTCCCGCCTTCATCCCGGCCTCGCGCACCGCCACCAGGTGCCGCTGCACGTGCACCGTGGCCTCGGGGTGAAACGAGAACACTGCCGCACCGAGATCGGCGTACTCGCGGATGTAGCGCTCGGGATGCTCCACCATCAGATGGACATCAATCGGCAGCTCGCTGTACTTGCGCACCGCCTTGAGCAGCGGTGCCCCGAAGGTGAGGTTGGGGACGAAGTGGCCATCCATCACGTCGAGATGGATCCACTCGGCGCCGCCCGCCTCGATCCGGGCCAACTGTTCGGCGAGCCGACCAAGGTCGGCACTCAAGATGCTGGGGGCGATCCGCACGCTCACTGGCTGCTCCTGGGACCCTTGCTGACTATCAACTCGACCTCGCTGCCGACCCGAATCGGTTGCCGCGCCTCGGGGCGCGTGCCGAGGATAGCACCGACCGGCTCGGTGCTGTGGCTGCTGTCGATGCTGCCCACCACGAGTCCGGCCGCGTCGAGCACCCGTCGGGCCGCCTCGGGCTCCAGGTCGATCAGGTCGGGCACGATCACCCGGGGTGTGCCGGCGCTCACTCCGAGCATCACAACGGTGCTTTCGGGTACCACGGTTCCCGCAACCGGCGACTGCCACGACACCGAGCCGGAGGGCACTGAGGGGTCGTCGATCCTGGTGGGTGCGATCCGGCCGCGGGCCCCCGCTGTAGCGAGCTGACTGATCGCCTCCTGCGCGGGCACGCCGCGCAGGGACGGCAGTTCCACCTCGCCGGGTGTGAGCGATGACGGATAGAACAACCACGACATCGCGATTCCGGCCACGATCGCCGTCAGCACTGCGCCGACGATCCATCCTGCGGTCCGGAGCTTCACGTGGTCGCCACCCTCACAAGTCGCGCCGCATAGGCACCATCCATTCCGTCACGCTGCGGCAGCAGTTCGAGGTCGCCGTCGGCGTCGAGCGGGTAATCACCTTCGAGCGGCTCGCGCCGGAAACCCTTGTTGCGCTCCAGGAAAGCGTCGACCTGAAGCTTGTTCTCCTCGGGCTCGAGCGAGCAGGTGGCGTAACATAGCACCCCGCCGGGACGGACCCTGGTGGCCAGGGCGTCGATCAGGGTGGCCTGTTCGCGGGCCAGCCGGATCAGTGCGTCGGGCTGAACCCTCAGCCGCGCATCGGGGTGACGGGCAAAGGTGCCGGTGCCGAGACAGGGTGCGTCGAGCAGCACGAAATCGCACGGGCGCACCGGTGGAAAAGCTGCATCGGCGAGCACGACGTCGATGTTTTCGCGACCGCTTCGGGTGATGTTGGCACGCAGGCGCGGCAACCGTCGCCTGGCCACATCCGCTGCAACGACTCGACCCGCCGTGGCCGATATTGCCACGGTCTTGCCGCCCGGTGCAGCGCAGGCGTCGAACGCTGTCCCGCCGGGCGGCACTCCCGCAAAGCGGACCACCAGCGCCTGCGCCGGGTCCTGGATCAGGAACCAACCCTCGGCGTATCCGGGCAGCCGATCGGGATGACTCTCTTCGAGGACGATCCCGGCATCCCACGGTGCGGGGAAGTGGCGCACGCCGGCCTCGTCGAAGCGGCGGCGCACTTCGTCGAGAGTCAGTCGCGCGGCCTGCGCCACCAGCGGCGGATGCTGGTTGTTCCAGCGGAGCAGGGCCGTGGTGTCGTCGAAACCGAACCGCGCCAACCAGCGTTCCACCAGCCACTGCGGATGCGACCAGCGCTCGGCGAGCCTTGCGGGGTCACGATGCGGTGGAGTGACCGGTGTGCTGTCGTCGTCGCGGGGGACCCGCCTGAGCACTGCATTGACGAAGCCGGTGACACGATCACCGGCGGCTTCGCGCGCGAGGTCGACAGCGGTGGTGACCGCGGCGTGTGCCGGCACGCGTTCCAGATAGCGCAACTGGTAGGCGCCGATCCGAAGCACGTCGCGCACCTTGGCGTTGACGGTGGACAGTCCGCGGGGAATCAGCGGATCGAGCACGGCGTCGAGCTGTGACTCGTGGCGCAGCACGCCGGCGGCCAGTTCGTGGGCCAGCCGCCGGTCGAGGTCGGGAAGTGTGCCGAGACCGCGCTCGAGTGCTGCTTCGAAGGGCGCGCCGCGCCGCACCGTGAGCAGGATCCCGAGCGCGGCGCGACGCGGTGCCAGGCCGGTGTCGGTCAGCCGAGCATCCCGGCAACGGGTGACGACGGGACCGCGACCTCGCGACGCGGCATCCGACCGGCCAGGTAGGCCTCGCGACCGGCCTCGACCGCAAGCCGCATCGCGTGCGCCATTCGCACCGGCTCGGTGGCCTCGGCGAGCGCGGTGTTCATCAGGATGCCGTCGACGCCCTGCTCCATAACCAGGCAGGCGTCCGACGCGGTGCCGACACCGGCATCGACGATCACCGGCACCGACAGTCTGGCCTTGATGGTGCGAATGAAGAACGGGTTGATCAGCCCCAGCCCGGAACCGATCGGGGATGCCAGTGGCATCACCGCGACCGCACCGGCATCCTCCAGCCGGAGCGCGGTGATCAGGTCGTCGTTGGTGTAGGCCATCACCTTGAAGCCCTCGGCCGCAAGGACCCGGGTCGCTTCGAGCAGGCCGGCGGTGTCGGGCAGCAGCGTTTCGCGGTCGCCGATCACCTCGAGCTTGATGAAGTCGTTGAAGCCGGCCTCGCGCGCCAGCCGGGCGTAGCGAATCGCCTCGTCGGCGCTGTAGCAGCCGGCGGTGTTGCTGAGCAGGAAATACTTGTCGGGACTGAGGTGATGCAGGATGCCGCTGGCATCGCTGCGATCGAGCGACACGCGTCGCACCGCAACGGTGACGACCTCGGCACCCGAGGCATCGATCGCCTCGACCATCTCCTCGTTGCTGCGGTACTTGCCGGTGCCGACCAGCAACCGCGAGCGGAAAGTGACTCCACCGATTTCCAGCATATCAACCCCCTCCGACGAAGTGGACGATTTCCACCACGTCGCCATCGTGAATCCGGGTGGCGGCAATGGCCGGACGCCGGATGATTTCGCGGTTGAGTTCGACCACGACGGCGCGGGGGTCGAGCTCCAGCTCGGCGAGCAACTGCTCCACCGTGCCGGGGTCCGCCACTTCGCGGAGATTGCCATTGATCGTCAACTGCACATCGTACCTCACCTGCTTCGGGATGCGTGGCGTTCCGGGGCAATCGGCACCTCCGGTCGGGCCATCGCGTCAGTCCCCAAATCTAGTCGCTTTGCGGATCGATTTTAGCAGCGCGATTGCCGCCGTGCCGGGCTCCTCGTCGTGCCAGATCGAACCGATCGCCGCAACCCCCCACGCTCCGGCTGCGACGGCCTGGCCGGCCCGCTCGGGGGTGACGCCGCCGATGGCAAACACCGGCAGGTCGAGTGCTGCAACAGCGCTCACCAATTCGAGTCCGGCACCCGGGCGGCCGGGATGGGACGCGCTGGGCCAGATTGTTCCGACGATCAACGCCTGGACACCTTCCCGCGCGGCCTGCTGTGCCTCTGCCAGCGAGTGAACCGCAGCCAGGGTGACCAGGCCTGACGACATCTCGGAGGCCGGCAGGTCGTCGCGCCGGAGCACCACTCCGTCGGCGCGGCAGGCGCGTGCGATGTCACTGCGTCCGCTGGTGTACACGCTGGCGCGGCTCCGATGGGCAGCGGCCACCGCCCGAAGCGTGAGTTGCGAGAGCTGTTCGGCGGTGGCACCCGGATGCCGGGCCACGATGGCAACTTCACTGCCGGCCGTTGCGAACGATGCAAGGTCGGCATCGAGCCGGTCGCGCGACGCCATCGACGCGTCGAGATAGCCGAGCACGCGCGGCAGATGGCTCACTCGAAGCGACCACCGCGCGGGTCCGCGATGCCGTGCAGCCATTGAGCAACTGCCAGTCGCTTCTTGCCGGCAGGCTGCACTTCCGTCACCTCGACCACGCCGTCGCCACAAGCAATCGCCAGTCGCCCGGTTGTGGCGACGATGGTGCCGGGAGCTGCACTGGCCGGATCGCCGGGCACCGTTGGCCCGAACAGCTTGTACGGCTGGCCGTCGAATGTCGTCCACGCGCCAGGCGCGGGATCCATCGCGCGGATCCGGCAGGACACGGCCCCGGCCTGCTGCTGCCATATGATCCGAGCCGTGTCGCGGTCCACCTTGGGTGCCAGGGTCACCAGTGCGCCATCCTGCTCGGTCGGCTCGACACCCGAAGTGATCATCGGCAGCGCGCTTACCAACGCCTCGCCACCGAGTTCGCCGAGGCGCACGAACAGTTCGCCGGCGGTGGTGTCGTCGTCGATCCGGGTGCGCACCGCGTGCCACACCGGTCCCGAGTCGAGTCCCGCCTCCATCCGCATCACCGACACACCGGTCTCGCGGTCGCCCGCCAGGATCGCCCAGTGGATCGGTGCCGCACCGCGCCAGCGCGGCAGCAGTGACGCGTGCACGTTGACCATCCCGAGTCGCGGAATCGCCAGCAGATCGGGCCGGAGGATATGCCCGTACGCCACGACGACCCCGAGATCGACTTCGAGTGCCGCGATTTCGGAGAGGAATGCCGCGCCCCGGGGACGCTCGGGCTGCAGCACCGGAATACCGGCTGCAACGGCGCACTGCTTTACCGGCGATGGCAGCAGCGTCGAATGCGAGCGGGTGCGCGGGCGATCAGGTTGGGTCACCACTGCGGCCACCGTGACACCGGCTGCGAGCAGTGCTTCCAGGGTCGGGACTGCGAAGTCGGGGGTTCCGAAGAAGACCACCCGCATCAGTCGACCGCTTCCGACTCCTCGGGCGAGGGAGTCCAGGTGAGGGGTTCACCGTGGTGTTCCTTCTTCCAGCGACGAACCGCCGACTGGCGCTTGAGCGGCGAGAAGTAGTCGATGAACATCTTTCCGTCGAGGTGGTCGATCTCGTGCTGCACCGCGCGAGCCAGGAGCCCGGTGAGCTCCTTGCGGAAAGTGTTGCCGTGCTCGTCTTCCGCCTCCAGCACCACGGATTCGGGCCGGGTGATTTCGCCGTACAGGTCGGGAATGGAGAGGCAGCCTTCGTCGGCAGTCGCGGTGGTGCGGCTCTTTTCGAGCAGGCGCGGGTTGATCATCGCGAAACGCTGTTCCTCGGCGTCGATCACCGCGATGCGACGGGCGATGCCGACCTGGTTGGCGGCCAGCCCGATGCCGAGTGCCGTGTCCATCGTCTCGTACATATCGGCAACGAGCGTGCGCAGCTCGTCGTCGAATGCAGTGACTTCCACTGCCTCCTCCCGGAGCACCGGGGAGCCAAGCACGTGGATCGGCAGGATCGCCATCAGTTGAGCACTCCCGGCGTGGCCGTGTCGCCCACCCGGATGATCCGGCTGCGCTCCACCACCAGCGATGTGGTGCCGCTCTCGATCACCAGCAGATGATCCTTGACCTCCTTGACCTTGCCGACGATGCCACCGGCGGTGGTGATCTCGTCACCCTTCTTGATTGCTGCGAGCATCTCGGCGGCGCGTGCGCGTGCCTTGCCCTGCGGCCGGATGATCAGGAAGTAGAACACCAGGCCGATGGCCAGGAACTGGAGCAGCAGGATCATCATTCCGTTGTTGCCCATCGGTCACCCTCTCACTGGTGGTAGCGGGCCAGCCATTGCTCGGCCCATTGCGTGAAGCTTCCGGCGAAAACCTGCGCCCTCGCCTGCTCGGCGATGCGGATCAGGAAGCGGATGTTGTGGATCGAGACCAGCCGCTGGCCCAGTTGTTCCTCGACCACGAACAGGTGGCGGAGGTAGCCCCGGGAAAACCTGGTGCAGGCCTCGCAGTCGCAGGTCGGGTCGAGCGGTCCGTCGTCGAGCCGCAGTCTGGCACCGCGCACCTGCACCTTGCCATCGGCGGTCCAGGCGCTGCCGTGGCGGCCGTTGCGGGTGGCTGCGACACAGTCGAAAAGGTCGATGCCACGTGCGATCCCGGCGATCAGGTCGTCGGGAAAGCCCACACCCATAAGATAACGGGGCAGGTCGGTCGGAAGATGGGGCTCCAGGCCCTCGAGCACGCGCTGCATCACCGGCTTGGGTTCGCCCACCGACAGCCCGCCCACCGCGATACCGGTCCAGTCGCCGCGCGCCAGGATCCCCTCCAATGAGGCTCGCCGCAGGTCGTCGTGGACACCGCCCTGGACGATCGGCCAGAGTGTCTGCCGGGTGCCATCACTGGCCACCAGCTCGGCGTGCCGGTCGCGCGAGCGCTCCAACCAGCGCAGTGTCCGCTCCATCGCGACACGGGCATCGTCGTGGCTGGACTGCCCTGGCGGCAAGTGGTCGAACGCCATCGCCACGTCGGAACCGAGTGCTGCCTGGATCTCCATCGAGCGTTCGGGGGTCAGCAGGCGGGTGCTGCCGTCGATGTGCGAGGTGAACACCACGCCTTCCTCGTCGAGGCGGCGCAGCCCGGCGAGCGAGAAGACCTGAAAGCCGCCGGAGTCGGTGAGGATCGGCCGCGACCAGGTGGTGAACTTGTGCAGTCCACCGAGGGTGCGCACGACGTCCTCGCCGGGTCGCAGGTGCAGGTGATAGGTGTTGCCGAGAATGATCTCGGCGCCGGCCCGTTCGAGTTCATCGGGATGCAGGCCGCGCACCGCACCGTGGGTGCCCACCGGCATAAAGCACGGTGTCCGCACGGTGCCGTGTGGCAGCGCAAGCGTGCCGGCGCGCGCCGCACCATCAGTGGCCTCCAACCGGAAGTCGAACACTCAGCGCGCTCCGGCCGGATAAGCCGGCAACAAGAGTCGGGTCACAGGATGCACATCGAGTCGCCGTAGCTGAAGAAGCGATAGCGGGCGGCCACCGCGTGACGGTACGCGTCCATCGTGCGCGAGTGGCCGGCGAATGCGGCCACCAGCATCAGCAACGTGGTCCTCGGCAGGTGAAAGTTGGTGAGCAGGTGATCGACCACCCGGAATCGATATCCGGGCGTGATCATCAGCCGGGTCTCGGCACGGCCAGCCCGCACCGTGCCGTCGTCGTTGGCGGCGCTCTCCAGCGCGCGCACCACCGTGGTGCCGACGGCCCACACCGCGCCGCCGCGCTGTCGTGTCTCGCTCACTGCAGATGCTGCGTGATCGGGAATCTCGAAGTTTTCCCGGTGCATCGGGTGATCGGCGGGATTCTCGACCTCCACCGGCCGGAAGGTTCCCGGGCCGACCTCGAGATCCAGTTCCGTGATCCGCACCCCTGCGTTGCGAAGCTGGTCGAGCAGCGCGGTGGTGAAGTGCAGGCCCGCAGTTGGTGCGGCGACGCTGCCCTCGCGTGATGCGTACACGGTCTGGTATCGCGCCTCGTCGTGGTCGTCGGGTTCGCGATCGATGTATGGTGGCAGTGGCAGCAGTCCGAAACGGTCGATTGCCTCGGTGGCATCGCAGCCGGTGAATCGAACCTGTCGGTAGCCCTCGGCGTCGATGGCGACGACCTCGATGCTGGCCGTTTCATCGAGGATGATCCGCTTGCCGGGTTGCAGTGCGCGACCCGGCTTCCCCATTGCGAGCCAGTCACCGTTGTCGAGCGGATGCAGCAGCAGCACCTCGGCCGGGCCGCCGCCGGGTCGCCGACCGGGCAGCCGCGCGTGGCGCACCTTGGTGGCGTTCAACACCAGCAGGTCGCCGGGCGGAATCAGCTTCGGCAGGTCGGCAAAGATTGCGTCGGTGAGTGGCTGGGTCGCTGTTTCGTCGCGGCGCACCACCAGCATTCGCGAGGCATCGCGCACCGACGCCGGCGTCTGGGCGATCAGTGCGTCGGGAAGCGGGTAGTCGAAGTCGGCGGTTGCATAGTGGCGTTCAGCCATCGAGCAGCGAACCCTGTCCGCTGCCATCGGGCGGCGGGGTCACGCCGAGCCGCTGCCAGGCGCGCGGCGTGGCAACGCGTCCTCGGGCCGTGCGCTGCAGGAATCCCTGCTGCATCAGGTACGGTTCGTACACTTCCTCGAGCGTGGCGGTGTCCTCGCCCACCGCGGCGGCGATGGTGCCGAGGCCCACTGGGCCGCCGGCGAACTTCTCGATGATGGTGGCGAGGATGCGGATGTCCATATCGTCGAGCCCGTACTGGTCGACATTCAGTCGCTCCAGGGCCGCACCGGCAACAGTGGCGGTGATCTCGCCGTCGGCACGCACTTCGGCGTAGTCGCGAACCCGCCTGAGCAGCCGGTTGGCCACGCGTGGCGTGCCGCGAGCCCGTCGTGCGATCTCTGCGGCACCGTCGACGGTGATCGGTACGCCCAGTACTCCGGCGCTTCGGGTCACGATGCCGGCGAGGTCTGCCTCGGAGTAGAAGTGCAGCCGTTCGATCAAGCCGAATCGGGCGCGCATCGGCGGAGTGAGCAGCCCGAAGCGGGTTGTGGCACCCACCAGCGTGAATCGCTCGAGCGCCATCGGCAGCGTCTGTGCGTTGGGGCCGTCGGAGAGCCGGACGTCGACGCGGAAGTCCTCCATCGCCGGGTAGAGGAACTCCTCCAGTTGCGGCTTGAGGCGATGAATCTCGTCGATGAACAGGATGTCGCCGTGGGCGAGTCCGGTGAGCAGGCCCACCAGGTCGCCGGGCTTTTCGAGCACCGGTCCCGAAGTGGTCCGGCACTGCACGCCGAGTTCGCGCGCCATCAGCATCGCCAGGGTGGTCTTGCCGAGGCCCGGTGGGCCGAAGAACAGCACGTGATCGAGCGCGTCGCCGCGGGCCCGGGCGGCGTCGATCGCGATCTGGAGAGACTGCCGCACCTGATTCTGGCCCACGAACTCGTCGAGTCGTGACGGCCTGAGTGCGGCATCGTTCGACACCTCCTCGGGGAGGATGTCGGGCGTGGTGATCTCCAGCCGCCGACCTGCGTCGCTCACGTCAGGCAGCCTCGGCCTGCCAGCGCACCGGCGTGAGGCCGGGACGGACGATGTGCCGACTGCCGCAGTGGACGCACTTGTCATTCGTTTCGCGAGTGCCCGGCGCCACCAACTTGCGATTGGTCACGCCGCAGCGACTGCACTGCCACTCGGCGGTCACTGCTGGCTTGGAGGTGTCCCAGATCATCGTCAGGTCCTGGTAAGGTCCGAGAGGGCCCGACGGATCAGTGCCCCCGTGTCACGCTCGCCGTCGTCGCTGATGCGACGCACCGCTTGCTCGGCTGCGGCTGCCTGGAAGCCGAGACCCACCAACGCCAGCACCGCATCGGCCGACGGTGAGCTCACCGCTCCCGTGCCGCCTGCGCCGGCGAGATCGTCGAGCCGGTCGCCGAGTTCGAGTGCGATCCGCTCGGCCTTCTTGCGACCGATGCCCGGCACGGTCGAAAGGGTGGCCAGGTCGCGGTTGCGGATTGCCCCCACGGCCCGGTCGCTTCCGAGCGTGGAGAGGATCGCCAGGGCGAGTCGTGCCCCCACACCCGATGCGCCGAGCAGCCTGCGAAAGATGGCCCGGTCGGTCGCGGTATCGAAGCCGAACAGCGACCAGGCGTCCTCACGCACCACCAGCTCGGTGTGCAGCACCACAGTGGTGCCGGCGGCCGGCAGCCGTTCGTACACCCCGAGCGGCACCTCGATGAAATATCCCACTCCGCCCACGTCGAGGATGATCCCGCTCGGGTCGCGGTGGCTCAGCACACCGGTAAGGGTGGCGATCACGGCCGTGCGTCCGCGAGCCGGAGCCTGGGGATCATCCGGATCAGGTGGGTGAGTGCGATTGCGACGCCATCGGCGGCGTCGGCAGGGCGCGGCGGGGCGCTCAGTCGCAGCAAGCGGGTCACCATCATCGCCACCTGTTCCTTGCCGGCGGCACCGCTGCCGCCGATTGCACGCTTGACTTCGGCCGGGGTGATCTCGGCCACCGCGATGTCGTGACGGGCGGCGGCCAGCATCACCACCCCGCGGGCGTGCCCGAGCACCAGTGCGCTGCGGGCGTTGTTGCCGTGGAAGACATTCTCCAGTGCGATCACATCGGGTCGGTGTCGTTCGATCAGGCTGGTCACACAGTCGGAAATCGTGAGCAGCCGTGTCGGGAGTGGTTCGCCGGCTCGAGTGCGCACCACGCCGCATTCGACCAGCATTGCGCGCTGATCGCTGCCGACCCGCACCACGCCGAACCCGCAGATGGCGGTGCCCGGGTCGATGCCGAGCACGAGTTGGCCGGCGGAAGCCGTCAGGTCTCTGCCTCCTCGAGTTCGAGGGCGTCGTAGTCGAGGTTGCTGAAGACCTTGCTGACGTCGTCCAGTTCCTCGAGCATCTCAATCAGCTTGAGAACCTTCTGCGCCTCACCGGCCTCGGGAGCGACGGTGTTCTGCGGCACCATTGCGAGCTCCGACGATTCGATCGTGTAGCCGGCGGCGCGCAGCCCATCCATCACCGCGTGGAACGAATTGGGTTCGGTGGTGACCACGAAGATGTCGCCGTCGCGCACGAAATCGACCGCACCCGCCTCCAGCGCGTCTTCCATCGCCTTGTCTTCGCTGTGCGAACCGACCGGGATCACCACTTCACCCTTGCGATCGAACATCCAGGCCACCGAGTTGGTGGCGCCCAGGTTGCCGCCGTTGCGCGAGAAGGCGTGACGAATCTCGGCGACAGTGCGATTCGGGTTGTCGGTGGAACCCTCGACCAGCAGCGCGGTGCCCCCGGGGCCATAGCCCTCGTAGGTGACTTCCTCGTAGACCGCACCCTCGAGTTCGCCGGTGCCCTTCTTGATGGCGCGCTCGATGTTGTCGCCCGGCATATTGACGGCCTTGGCGTCGTCAATCGCCTTGCGGAGCCGCGGATTGCCGCCGGGGTCACCGCCGCCCGCCTTGGCTGCCACGGTGATTTCGCGGATCACCTTGGTCCAGGCACCGGCCCGGCGGGCGTCAGTTACCGCCTTCTTGTGCTTGATCGACTTCCATTTGCTGTGTCCAGCCATCTTTTCGTCCCCTCGGTAGAAGCGGGATAGTAGCCACCCGGCGCGCCTTGCGGCAACGCATCGGCGCTTGCCGATCACCGAGCCAGCGGCTACGGTTGTGACTATGAAAATGCCTGTCCTGATGCTGAGCGCGGCCCTGGTGCTGGCCGGGTGCGGCGGCGACGCCGCCGAGGCCGAGCCCGAAGTGCTGTCGCCGATCCAGGTGCTCCCCAACATCGCGTTGCCCGAGGGCGGCCAGGTGGTGGGCACCGAAGGCGGCGTCGATGCCGCGGTGCTGGTCCTTTCCACGCCGCTGCCGGGCGACTCGATTGTCGAGTTCTACCGCACCATCCTGTCCGACGCACCCTACCGTCTGGTCAACGAGGACGTGACCGGTTCGGTGACGTCGTTCTACGTGGAGCAGGACGGTCCGCCGCTCTGGGTCACGGTCGAGGCGCTCGAGGCAGGAGGGACCCTGGTCCGGTTGGCCGGCGCCGCGGTCAAGCCTGATACGGCCGCGGCACCCGCGGCGGCGGCTGCCAGCGGAAGCTGACTCAGTCGGCTGTCGGTCGATGACGGGCGTGGAGATCGCGGACCAGGGTCGCGATCGCTTCGCCCGCTTCGTTTCCCACCGCCTCCCTGGCGGGAGCCACCAACTGTGACAACGCGATCCGTGCCGCCGTCGGCGTACCGTCTCCGAGGTGATCGAGCGCGGTGGCAAGGCCGCGCGAAAGTGGCCTGGGCACCGCCAACGGGGCGATTCGCCGGGCCAGCAGACTGAGCCGCCTTCGATCACCCCGGTCGATCTCGGCGGGGCCGATTCCCTGATCCCAGGCCTGCCGGGCCACCAGCCAGAGCGCGAAGGCGCCCTCGCGGCGGGGGCCGCGCTGCAACCGCTCCTGCAACTCCAGCAACTGATCGAGGGCCGGTAGCGAACCGGTCATCGCGGTGGCCGTTCCAGGGCCCGGGCCACTGTCTCGGGCGAGATGTCGCGCAGGCAGCGGTGGTGGCCGCGTGGGCAACGGGCACTGCCGTGGGCCGAGCAGGGTCGGCAGCCGATGTCGACCTGGAGCACCCGCGCCCGGGCCTGCCACGGAAAGAACCCGAACTCCTCGACCCCCGGGCCGTACATCGCAATGGTGGGCGTGCCGACTGCGGTTGCGAGGTGCATCACGCCGGTGTCGCCGGCCGCCACCGCTGCGGAGCGCTTGAGCAGCGCGGCGGTCTCCAGCAGCGACATCTGCCCGGCGGCCGACACCACGCCCTGGCTGGCCCGGGCCGCCAGCGATGCCCCGAGCTCAGCTTCCGCCTTGCCGCCCAGGATCACCAGGTCGTTGTGGGGTGAAAGCCGGTCCACAAGATCAGCCCAGTATTCGGGCGGCCAGCGCTTGGTGAAGTGTGCCGCGCCGGGGACCAGCGCGAACAGTCTGCGCCGCTGACCCAACCGGTGCTCTTCTGCAAATGCAGCCGCTCGCCGTTCGGCTTCAACCGAGGTGTAGACCTCCGCAGCTCCGTCGTCCAGCGTGATCCCGAGACTGCTCGCGGCCTCGGCGTAGCGCTCGACCACCGGGCCGAGGTGACCACCCCAGCGACGCCGGGTCGCGATCAGCAGGCTGCGGCGGAAGCGGTGCTTGGCATAGCCGCTCCACTGGCCGCCCACCAGCCGGCGCAGTCGGCGCGACCGCAGCGAGCCCTGCAGGTCGAGCCGATGGGTCCAGTCGGTCTGCCGGAGCTGCCGGGCCAGCGGTCGGAGCGGGCTGCGGTGGCGCCAGGTGATCACCCGTTCGATGTGCGGGTTGTGGCGGACCAGATCGGCCAGGTCCTCGCGGATCAGGTAGCTGATGCGGGCCGCGGGATGGCGTCGCCGGATCGCCCGCACCAGCGGGGTGGTGAGGACGATGTCGCCGATCGACGAGAACCGGACCAGGAGGATCTGCATTGCAGGAAGATACGGGAAGTTAGCTTTCCCAATATGCTGCGCCCCAAGACGATCCTCTGGGTTGACGACGAGATCGAGACCCTCGATTCCCAGGTGCTGTTTCTGGAGCAACAGGGGTTTTCGGTCGAGCGCGCCACCAACGGCGACGACGCGCTGGTTCTGCTCCGTCGCCAGCCGTACGGCGTGGTGCTGCTGGACGAGCAGATGCCCGGTACGCGCGGCCTGGATCTGGTGCCGCATCTCCGTTCGATCGACGCCGCGATGCCGGTGGTGATGGTCACCAAGTCGGAAGAGACGGCGACGATGCGCGACGCGATCGGCGCCGAGATAGCCGACTACCTGATCAAGCCGGTCAACCCGCGTCAGGTGCTCACGGTGGTTACCCGGTTGCTCGAGGGCGATCGGATCCGCCAGCAGCGTTTGTCGCGCGATTTCGTCACCCGCTTTCGTGAACTCGAGGGACGGCGCGGCGAGTCACTCGAATGGCGTGAGTGGGTCGAGCTGGTCGCCGAACTGGCGGAGTGGGAGGTGCGGCTGGGTCAGGCCGACGAACCGGGTCTGCAGGATGCGCTGCGCACGTTGCAGGCGTCAATCCGTTCCGATTTCGCCACCTTCCTGGAACAGCACTACCCCGGTTGGGTGGCGGAGGCGGGTGCCGACCGGCCGCCGCTCTCGGTGGACGTTGTCAACGAATTCGTGCGACCCATCCACGAACAGCATCAGCGGGTGATGCTGGTGGTGGTGGACTGCCTGCGGCTCGACCAGTGGTCGATGATCAGGCCGATGATCGAGAAGCTGTTCGATGTCGAGGTGGACCACTACTTCTCGGTGTTGCCGACAGCCACTCCCTATTCCAGGAACGCGATCTTCTCGGGATTGTATCCGCGCGAGCTGCAGGCACGTCATCCCGACTGGTGGAACGAGCGCGACGACCACTCGCTGAATGCACACGAGGCGGAACTGCTCACGGAACAATTGCAGCAGCTTGCCGGGCGACCGGTGCCGGTGCAGTACGAGAAGGTGTTTTCCGCCAGCGACGGCGAGGCGATGCTGAAGCGGTTGCCGGGGCACCTCGGTCGCGATGGAGTGACCGCGCTGGTGTTCAACTTCATCGACCAACTCACGCACGGCCGCACCGAGAACGAGGCGTTGTTCGAGGTTGCGCGCGACGCACCGGCACTCCGGTCGCTGACGCGGACCTGGTTCGAGCGCTCGGTGTTGCTTGAGGCACTCAAGGAGGCCGAACGCCGCAACGTGCCGGTGCTGCTCACCACCGACCACGGTTCGATCCACTGCCACACGCCGGCCACCATCTATGCCCGTCGCGACGCCACCAGTTCGCTGCGCTACAAGTTCGGCGAGGAACTGCGGGTGGAGGAACCCGCCGCCGCGATTGCGATCGATGACTTTGCGGCCTGGGGCCTGCCTTCCCGGCCTGCCGGGGTGCGGCTGCTGCTGGCCACCGGCGACCGCTTCTTCGTCTATCCGACCAAGCTGCGCGAATACCAGGCGCGCTACCGCGGGTCGTTCCTGCACGGTGGCGTGTCGCCCGAGGAAGTGGTGCTGCCGGTGGCCCTGCTCACGCCGAGGCGGGGCTGAGCGCGCCCGACACGCGGAGGCGGCTGTTCGCCCTGCTCCGGCCGCACGCCGGCCTGCTCGGCTTCGCCTTCCTGGCGGCGATGATTGCCTCGCTGATGCAGGCCACTTCGCTGCTGCTGCTCGACCCGCTGCTCAAGCAACTGTTCGGCTCGGGTCCGGACAAGGGCGCTGGCTCGCTGGTGGAGCGCTTCGTCTCGGCAACGATCTCGCCGCTGGTGACCGATGCGCCGCCAGAGGTCGCGATGCTCCGGCTGGTGCTGCTGTTCCTGGCCGCGCTGCTCATCAAGGTGGTTGCCCAGTACGGATCGGCCTACTCGTCGGTGCTGGTGCAGGAGGGAATGGCGCGTGACCTGCGCGTCAGGCTGTGGGACCACCTGCTGCGACTCGACTTCGGGGTGTTCCAGCGCACTCGTGGCGGCCAGGTCGCGGCAGGCCTGGTGAGCGACGCCGACCAGGTCAAGCAGATCGTGGTGGCCGCGCTGGCGGCGTTCTTCCAGAACCTGGTCCTGATCATCTCGCTGCTCACCTTGATGATGCTGTACTCGTGGCGACTCACCTTGCTGGTGCTGGTGCTGGCACCGTTGCTGGTGCTGGCGGTGCAGGCATTGCGCACCCGGCTCAAGCGGCACGCCCGTTCATTCGCCCACGAACGGGGCGAGCTCACCGCCACGATCACCGAGCGGCTCGGCGCAATGAAGCTGATCCGGGCATTCGGTGCCGAGCAGCACGAGGCCGACCGTTTCCGCGCACAGGCGGATCGGTACCGCAAGGGATACGTGCGCACCCAGCGGTTCGCATTGCTCACCTCGCCGGCCAGCGAACTGTTCGGTGGTGCGATGGTGATGCTGGTGATCTGGGTGGCCGCCAACCCGGGGGTGCTGGGTGTGACCTTGTCGGGCGAGTCGACGGTGGTGTTCGTGGCGGCGGCGGCGCAATTGATGTCGCCGATCAAGGCGATCGCGCAGGTGCCGGCGCAACTGGCCATCGCCGAGGCCAGCGGCGAGCGGGTGTTTGCACTGCTCGACATCCCGGAGACCGAACACGATCCGGTGGACGCGGTGCCCGCGCGCTTCGACAGCGACCTGGTGTTCGATGGAGTGACCTTCGGGTACGAGAGTGGTCGGCCGGTGCTTTGCGACGTGTCGTTCAGCGTGACAAAGGGCGAAATGGTGGCGCTTGTGGGCCCGAGTGGCGCGGGAAAGACCACTCTGCTGGAGCTGGTGCCCCGCTTCCACGAGCCCTGGCAGGGCGAGGTCCGGCTCGACGGTGTGCCGCTCTCCCGGCTCAACCGCCGCTCGCTGCGCGAGTTGATCGCGGTGGTCTCCCAGGAGACGGTGTTGCTTCACGACTCGGTCCGCGCCAACATTGCATATGGTCGGTCGGATGTTTCCGATGCCGCGATCGAAGCCGCAGCCAGTGCAGCCAATGCTGCCGACTTCATCAGGACACTGCCCGACGGCTACGACACGATCCTGGGCGAGCGGGGGACGCGGTTGTCGGGCGGCCAGCGCCAGCGGATCGCGATTGCACGGGCGCTGCTGCGCGACGCCCCGATCCTGATCCTCGACGAGGCGACCAGCGCGCTCGATACCGAGTCGGAGCGGCTGGTGCAGGAAGCGATCGACCGATTGATCCAGGACCGCACCGTGCTGGTGATTGCGCATCGGCTCGCCACCGTGCGCGACGCCGACCGGATCGTGGTGATGTCCGACGGGCGGGTGGTGGAGAACGGTCGCCACGCCGACCTGCTGGCTGCAGGCGGGTTGTACCGTCGGCTCCACGACCTCCAGTTCTCTGCCGCCGAGGGCCGTTGAGTGACCACTGAACGTGCCGTGCTGTGCATCGCCGAGTTCGATGACGTCCACCGGGCCAGTGCCGGCCACCGCGTGCGGGCACTGGAGCGGCTCGGAATGCGGACCCGCGCGTTCGACCTGAGCGCGCCGCGGGGATTGCTGTCGCGCCTGCGTGGCTCCGACCTGACCCGCCGACTCGAAAAGGCAATCGACGAGCACGAGCCCGAACTGGTCCTGGTGCTGGGCGGCGACCAGCTCGACGAGGAGCTGGTTGACCGCCTGCGTGGCCGTACCCGGGCGCGCTGGATCACCTGGCTTCCCGACGACCTGCGTACCGTGACCCGGGCTGTTGCGCTGGCGCGCCCGTACGACGCGATCTACGCCATCGGCACCGATGTCGCCGCAGAGCTCGCCGAACGACTCGGTCGCACGGTGGACGTGCTGTCGCTGGCGGCCGATCCGTCGGTGTATCGGCCGATTCGCACCAAGGACCAGTATCGCGCCAACGTGGTCTTTGCCGGCACTCCCACTCCCCGGCGTGAACGACTGCTCGGCGAACTGGTGGAATTCGGACTGGCGATCTGGGGGCCGGGCTGGCGCAAGACATCGCTGCGCGACTACTGCCGCGGCGAGGTGCCGGGAACCGCTCAGTACGTCAACGCATACGCCGGCGCATCAGTGGCGATCAACATCCATCACGTTGCAGTCGAGGGTGATCCGCTGGAGGCGAGCTGCAACCTGCGCCTGTTCGAGCTGGCGGCGATGGGATTGCCACAGGTGGTCGACGAGCGCGGCGACCTGGCTCGATACTTCGCCGCCGGCCGGGAGGTGGCGGTTTTCAGCGATGGTCGGGAGTTGCGCGAGATCGTCCGGGACCTGCTGGAGAATCCGACCACCGCAGAACGCCTGGGTCAGGGTGCCAGGGCGAGGATGCTGCGCGATCACACGTGGATGCATCGGATGCGGCAGTTGATCCTGGATCAGCCGAGCAGGGGTGAAGCGTGAGGGAGTCAGGGGCCGAGGCGATAGATCTTTTCATATCCCGCCGCCATATGCAGGTGCGTGAACCGCTCCAGCACACTGGCTCGCACTCGGTGCGGATCCAATGAGTCGAGCGTCGGACGGAGGCTGATCAGTTCCTCCAGCGTGTCGCCCATTGCGCCGCTTGCCGAGGTGATGATTTCGGGGAGCGCGCCACGGCGGGTGCCGAGTACCGGAGTGCCGCTCACCATCGCCTCGATGGTGGTTAGGCCGAATGGTTCATCCCACTGTGCCGGCATCCAGAGACAGCGCGCCAGGGCGAGCAGGTCGCGCTTGGCCTGGCCACCGACCTTGCCGCGGAAACTGAGTCCGGGCCGGAGTGACGGTCGCCATCCGCCGGCCACGATCAATGGCCTGCCGGCGCGCCGAGCACCGCGCACCGCCCAGCGCCATCCCTTGACCGAGTGCAGCCTGCCGAGGAACAGGTCGTGGCGTCCCTTGCGGCTCTCGAACCGGTAGTCGGCAGGATCCAGCCCGTTGTGGACCCAACGGGAAATGCCGTGTCGCGCGGCGTGGTCCGCCGACAGCGCAACCGTGCTGGCTGGGAACACCCGTCCCGGCGCCCCGGTGCCGTGAAAGGTCCACACGAAAGGCAATCCCGGTGGCGGTTCGACCAGCGGAACGTGGGAATGAAGCAGGTCGACCCCGGGAGGGATCAGGCCGGCAAGTCGCGCCCCGCCGTCGCGGAAGGCTTCGCTCTGGTCCACCGGCACCACCGGGGCCTCGCGCAGCTTGCTGCCCGGCAGCGCCAGCACCGTGACGCGATGACCCAGCTCGACCAGCCCGCGCGCCAGCCACACCACGACCCGCTCGCTGCCGCCGTACTGGCGGACCGGCAGCACCGCCGGGTAGTAGAGCGCGATGTGCAGGGTGCTTGCCATCAGCGCCCGGACGGTCGAGCTTGGTCGCCAGTATGAGAACCGAACCGATGGTCTCCGGCTTCACCCTGGTGCGCAACGCCACCAAGCTGGACTTCCCGCTGGAAGCCAGCATCCGCTCGCTGCTCCCCGGAGTCGACGAGCTGGTGGTCAACGTCGGTGCGTCCGACGACGACACCCGCGCGCGTGTCGAGTCGATCGGCGACGAACGGATCAGGATCGTCGATTCCACCTGGGACACGTCGATCGGTCATCAGATGCTGGCCACCGAGACGACCCGCGCGATGGCGGCCTGCACTCACCGGTGGGGGATCTACATCCAGGCCGACGAAGTGCTGGCCGACGGTGGTGCCCGGCGCTTGCGGGAGATCATCGGCGAGGTGGACGGCGATTCCCGGGTGGAGGGAATAACCGTCGACTATCTGCACTTCTATGGTGGCTTCGATACCGTCGCGATCAACCGTCGCTGGTACCGGCGCGAAGTGCGCGCGGTGCGACTGGACCCGGTCCACAACATCCATTCGTTCCGTGATGCGCAGGGATTCCGTGTCGGCCCCGGACACCGCCGCATCCGTGCAGCGAGGTCCCCTGTGGTGATGCACCACTACGGCTGGGCTCGTCCCGGCTGGGCGCTGGCCGCCAAGCGTGCTGCCGACAACGAGATCTATCACTGGCGCGGCAAGATGGATCAACAGCGCCCGTTGCTGCCGTGGTTTCCCGGGATCCGCCCGTTTGCCGGTGCGCACCCCGAGCCGGTGCGCGAGTGGATCGCGGAGCGGCAGAGCGAGCAGCAGTTGATCGAGGCGCCGCGTTTCGAACGCGAGCATATCCGGCTCCGGTTGTCGAACGCGGTGGAACGGTTCACCGGCTGGCGACCGTTCGAGTACCGGAACTATACGCTGGTCGGTCGATGAACAGCACCGGCGTCAGGGTGACGCTGATGCTGACGACACCGGGCTGGCGCGGTTCGGGCCGGATGTTCGCCGGGATCGCAGCAGGACTGGGGCGGTCCGGCCACTCGGTGCAGTTGATCGTCGGTCACCCCGATGTCGCCGCGCAACTGGAGGCAATGGGTGTCACCGTGCAACTGGTGCCGACCGGCGACACCGGCCGTCGCGAGGTGGCCCTGGTCCGCCGACTCCTCGACAGCCATCGCACCGCCGTGATCATTGCCGACTCACCGCGTGACGTTCGCATCTCCCGCTATGCATCGCTGCTGAGGGGTCGCAGCATCATCTGGCGCTACAACCTGCACAGCCGCAAGCTGGCAACCGATCCGCTGCAGCGCTGGTTGTTCGGCGGTCTCGACAAGCTGGTTCACCTGAGCAGATACGGTCGCGACAAACTTGTCAGCGATTCGCCCTGGCTGGCGCGGATCCCGTCGGCCGTGATCCCCAACGGTGTCGACATCGACTCGCTGCCCGAGTCTCCAGGTCGCGGCTCGGCCACTCGGGCGCGGATGGGACTGACCGACGACGATCTGCTGGTGGTGACCCCCACCCCCGACATTGCGGAGAAGCGTGTCGATGTTGCGCGAGCCGCGGTGGAAATGGTTGCCAGTCGGCGGCGGATCACCTGGCTGGTGACCGATTCCGTGGCGCCGTCGGACAATCCGGATCTGGATGTGGTCGCGGTCGGCAGGCTGAAACCGGAGCAACTGCACGACGTGATTCGGGCTGCCGACGTGGTGCTGCTGCCGTCACCCGTGGAGCTGTTCGGCAATGTCACCGCCGAGTCGATGGCGCTGGGACGGGCGGTGGTGGCGGCAGCATCGGGCGCCACGCCCGAGTTGGTGGCTGACGCCGGCGAGCTGTTCCCGCCCGGCGACGCCGAGGCGGCTGCTCGACTGATGACAGGGTTGCTCGATGATCCCGCGCGCCGGGACCGGCTCGGCCAGGCAGCCAGGGCTCGGGTGGCAGCAGAGTATCCGATGTCGAGAATGATCGACGGCTATGACGCGCTGGTCCGGCGGAGGTGACAACCAGTGCCACCTCCGTCGGTGGATTGGGCTCAGAACGAGATGCCTGCCAGCAAGTACCAGGTGCGGTTCTTTGAGGTGACATCCTCGTCGTCGCCGATGTTCATCAGACCGAGAGTGTAGCGAGCCTGAATCGACAGGCGATTGAACTGCACTCCGGCACCGTAGGTGATGCCTAGATCGAACGACTCCTGCTCGGCCCCGAGCAGTTCATCGCAATCCAGATCGACCGACACGCCACCTTCCTCGCCACTCACCGAGCAGCCTGCCTTGAACGCCAGTGATGCACCGCCCAGCAGGAACGGCCGCATCGACGAGTTGTAGCCGATGCCGTAGCGGAGCAGCACCGGCACTTCGATGTAGGCGAGGTTGAGGCTGGCATCGGCGGCCTGCTCCGAGATCGACATCCCCTTCTGCACGTAGAGGCCATCCAGTTCGAGGTCGAGACCGCCGCCGATCGGTCGGATCAGGCTCAGGCCGGCGGCGAAGCCGGTCCGCGATTCGAAGGTCAGCGTGGCGCCGCCGCCCTCGACCGATACCTTGCTTGAGGTGAGGCCACCCAACACGCCGAAACCCGACTGGGCTCCGAGCGGGACGGCGGTGGTGAGGAGGCCAGCGAAGGCCAGCAGGGCGAGTCGCTTCATCTGTTTGCTCCGGCGTGGGAGTGGGCCGGCGGGCGGACGATTGACACGCCCCCGGTGCCTCCACGCTACGGTCCGACTCCCGATCCGGCAAGGGTGCAAGGGGGTGCTTCCCCCCGTTGCTAGCTTTCGGGAACTCTTCCCGCTGTCCGGAGGTGCCCTGGTGCCGACCCACGACCTCCTGTTCACATATGACTTTCCGCCGCTGGGCGGCGGGATCTCCCGTTGGATGGAGGAACTGGCGCGGGGCTATCCGCCCGGCTCGTTGCTGGTGTCCACCGGCACCGTGGCCGATCAGGACGAGATCGACCGCACCCTGCCCAACCCGGTCGACCGGCTGCCGATCTCGACCCACCGGCTCAAGACCCTCCAGGGAATGCTGCTCTGGTCGCGCAGGGCCGCTGCGCTGGGACGCGACCCCGACGCCCGGTTCGCCTGGTGCGGCAACATCCGGCCGGCCGGCTATCCGGCCAAGTGGGCCTGGGAGCGGGTCGGCCTGCCGTACGGAATCCTGCTCCACGGCGGTGACCTGCTGCAGATCCGCCCCAAGCTGCGCCGTTCGCGCCTCAAGCGCCGCAGCTATGCGGCCCTCTTCGAATCGGCTCGGGTGGTCGTGGCCAACTCGCGCTGGACCGCCGACCTCTGCCGCAAGGTGCTGGGTGAGCTCGAGCTCCTGCATATCGCCGACCGGGTGCGAGTGGTGCCCCTGGGCACCGACCCGGTCCGGTTCGCTCCCGCGCCGGAGGCGGCCAACACCTTCCGGGAGTCCCGCGGGTTGCCGGAAGGCCGCTGGCTGGTGACCGTGGCTCGTCTGGTACCCCACAAGGGCATCGACACCGGGATCGAGGTGCTGGCCCGGCTGGCGGAGGAGTACCCGACGCTGCGATACGCGGTGGTCGGCCGGGGCTCGTATGCCGATACGCTTCAGGCGATGGCGGCGGACTTGGGGGTTGCCGACCGAGTCCACCTGCTCACCGACGTGGGCGACGATGAACTGCCGGCTGCGCTGGCGATGGGGGAGATCTACCTCGGCCTCTCCCGCGAGGCAGGGCTGGATGTCGAGGGCTTCGGGATCGCATTGCTGGAGGCGGCGGCCAGCGGTCTGCCGGTGGTGGCCGGGGCCAGCGGTGGCATTGCCGACGCGGTGGCCAACGGTGAAACCGGCATTCTGGTGACGCCAGGCGACCCGGAACCTGCCGCCGACGCGGTGCGACACCTGCTGGCTGACCAGACCCTCGCCCGGCGGCTGGGCGATGCCGGCAGGGCCCGGGTGGAGTCGCGCTTCACCTGGTCGCGGGTGGTTGCGGACCTCAACGCCATCGCGGCCGAACTGGGGCGGCAGTGATCGATACTGACCCCGGCACGGTCGACTGGAAGCGCCTGTCGCAAGACGAGTTCGCGGCACTGGACGGAATCCGCTATTGCAACACTGCCAGTACCGGACCGTTGCCGGCCCGGGCGCTCCGGGCGGTTGAGCAGGGCAATCGCGACCGCACTCGCCCCGACCTGTGGACGGTCGATCGGATGAACGGCATCCTTGCGCGCTCGCGCGAGCTCTCTGCAACGCTCATCGGTGCAACACCCGGGGAAATCGCGTTGATGCCCAACACCACCACCGGTCTCAACATCGCGGCCCGGGCGCTACCGCTCCGGCCTGGCGATGTCGTGCTCACCTTCGATCGCGAATTTCCGAGCAACGTGTATCCCTGGTTGGCTCGCGAGGGAGAGGGAGTCGTGCTGGAGCGGATTCCTGTCACCGCTCGGGGTTGGCCCGACGAGGTCCGACTGCACGAGCGGTTGCAGGACAATGATGTCCGGGCGGTGTGTGTATCGCTGACACAGTTCAGCAACGGCTACACGGTCGATCTTGCAGCGTTGTCGGCGGCCACACGACAACTCGACAAGTGGCTGATCGTCGACGCGATACAGGGATGTGGCCAGGTCCCCATAGACGTCTCGGCGACGCCGGTGGACTTCCTGGCTTGCGGCGCACAGAAGTGGTTGCTGTCGCCGTGGGGCACCGGATTTCTGTACGTGCGCAAGGACCTGATCACGCAGACGATGCCGACGTTTGCCGGTTGGGCGGCGTTCAAGGGAACCGACGACTATTCCCGGCTCACCGCCTACGACCCCAGGCCCTGGGACGATGCCCGGCGGTTCGAGCTGATCACTTTGCCGGCACAGGACTTTGCCGCGATGAATGCGTCGCTGGAACTGATTCTTGAAATCGGGGTAGGTCGGATCGCCGCCCGGATACAGCAGCAGTTGGCTGAGTGGCGGAGGTGGGCGGCGGAGCGAGGCGGTACCATCACTTCCCCGGAGGGCGAGCGTGGTTCGGGGATCTTGTGCGTCAAGCCGCGGGGCGACGCGGCTGCGGTTCACCGGGAGTTGGAGCGCGAGGGAGTGATCTCGTCGCTGCGTGAGGGGAGCATCCGCCTCAGTCCCTGCTTCGGTCAGGAAGCGGTGTAAGAGCGGCCTTGTTCGGAGCAAGCCCCGCGCATTTGCAAGAAAACGCCCCGTCGGCTGACGGGGCGTTTTCCTTGCTTGGTGTCCTGGAGCGTTCAGCTCTTGCGGCGACGGCGCGCGGCAGCCATACCGGCCAAGCCGGTGGCAAGCAGCGTCATCGTGGCAGGCTCGGGGACGGTTTCACTCGGCGTAGTGATCTCAGCCCACAGGAAGGTGGTGTTGGACTGGGACTCCTGGGTGATGTATGCCGGGTTGAGCGATGCTTCGTCGGCAGTCGCACCGAATCCGAACAGCGAGATGATGTACTGCTGGCCGTCGTACATAAACGGCGTCGGTCCAGCGCCACCGGCGATCGAGAAGCTCACTCGGTCGGGGCAATTGGGCGTGCCGGGATATGTGCACGGAAGCGTGGTGTTCGATGTCTCTTCGTGGGCGAGCGTCCAGGTGTCATTGATCACGAGGCCTTCGATCGTGAACGAAAACAGCAGGTCGATCGAGGTGATCGATGAGCCACGAGGCACCGTGAAGTTGTGGTGGGTGAACTGGCCCAGCACGAACGGGCTGTTGATCCCCGGGCTCAGCGGCGTGGTTGAGCGCTCGAAAACGTAGCCGGACAGAGGCGGCTGGGCGGTGCCGAGGCTGGCGCAGTCGCCGTCGCTGTTGGCAGCCGGCCAGCACGCCAGCACCGCGTCGGGGTTGCTGTTGTTGATGGTCGACGGGTTGCCAACGGCATTGGCCCAGTTGGCGGTGATGCTGGTGATCGACTGGGCAGAGGCGCCAGCGACCGGCACTGCGACCGCCAATACGGCGGCGAACAATCGGGAGATGGGCTGCATAGTGGAACGCCTTCCAATTTGGGATGGTGGACCAACGGGCCAGCTTTGAGCAAGCGGCGTGCTAGAGCAGTGGCAGACTGTGGCAGGTCAGCGGCGGTTTCGTAAAGCATTGCCAGGAAACAACTTGGTGACAGGGGTCGGAGCCGCATAGGTGTCGCAGGCACCTCCAACTTGTGTCGCGCGGACGCCACAGTGGTGCTTGGGGGCAACAGCAGGCCTGAACCTTCGAGGTGTGGCGGCGCAGGACAGTGGAATCGACGTGTACCAACAAGCTGGCCATAACGTCTCGGGTAGGATTAGAATCCGCCCCGCTCCTGGCACCATCTCAACCCGCGGAGGCATCAGGATGAAGATCGAAGCTCCGCGGCTTTCTACCGCCGAGTCGGGTGGTATCCGTCTGGAAGCCCGGGTGGGAGATTTCGATCTCTGGTATGAGTTGCCTGTCGGGTTCGAGCCGGGGCAGGGCGGCGAGTTCCTGGCGTGCGCAGGGCTGTTGCCTGCGATGCAGCGCGACGAGGCCCTGATCCTTCCCGCCGACTGGCCGCTCGATCCGGTCTTCCTGGCCAACCTCGACCTGGTCCAGGAGTATCTCCTGGGGCATCAGGCCGAGCTCGGCGCGAGGTTCCATCGGGTCAAGGTCGAGGCAGCGGTATCCGACCGTGCACCGGCGACAACTCCGGGAGCGATGGCGTTCTTCTCGGGAGGCGTTGACGGATCGTACACCGCACTGATGAACCGTGAGCGGATTTCGGTGCTGATGCTGCTGCGCGGCATCGATATGCAACTGGAGAACGAGGAGCTGTGGCAGGCCGCAGTCGACGGTGGCCGGGCAGTGGCGGATAGCTGGGGGCTGCCGTTCGTCACGATGGCCACCAATATCCGTTTCCTCGGCTACCACAACGGACTCAAATGGAGTCGTACCTTTCAGGGTGCCGGGCTCGCCTCGGTCGGCCATCTGGTGCCGCACCAGCAGGTGTTGATCGCCGCGTCGCACGCGCTGGAGAGAATGACAGGGTTCGCCTCGAGTCCCGACCTGGACAAGTTGTGGTCGTCACGGGGCACGGTGTTCGAGCACGATGGGGCAGTGCGTCGCACGGCCAAGATCAAGGCCCTCGCCGGCGACAGGGTGGTGCTTGAAAGACTGCGAGTCTGCTGGCACGACAGCGGTTACAACTGCTGTCGTTGCGAGAAGTGTGTCCGAACGATGATTGCCCTCCGGTTGCTCGGTGCCCCGATGCCGAGCTTCCCCGAGCCGCTTGACCTGGGGCTGATCAATATCCTCGGCACCGATCAGGGTGGCAGGTTGGACTACATCGAGGAACTCGACGACCTGGAGCGTGAGCATCCGGACCCCGAAGTCAGGCAGGCGCTCGACCAGCTGTTGGCGGCGGAGCGACGGCGCAGCAGCTTGCGCAGGCTGGACCGGCTCACGGGCGGGGTTCTGGGCAGACTAAGAGACGCCCTGCGCCGCTGACCTCTCAGGACGGCTACCCTGTGGAGACGGGGCCGGAAATTGGGTAGGCTGAGGAGACGCCCCCTCATTCTTGCGGACCTCTCGCAACATCCCTAATCCAACCCGGTTCGCATCAAGGATCTATCCCCTTGAACTGATTGTGATTGACGGCGCTTGACGCGCCTCCTCGGAGCAGGTGTCTTGTTTGCTGGCGCGGTGGTGTATGTCCACGCCAACTCTGAGCACCCCGCAATTCCGTACTCCCGGCGCCAATTCCTGCGCTCAGCGATCGCACACGATCGCGGCCGTGATCACTAATCACCGTCACGGGGATTTCCTGGGGGAGGCCGTTGCCTCGGTGCTAGCACAGACCACCCCTGTCGATCGGATCGTGGTCGTCGACGACGCGTCAGGACCTGAGGAAGAAGCAACCCTGAGGAGTGTGGAAGGGGTGGCAGAGGTCATCCGGCTCAGACGGAATGTCGGCCCTGGCGGGGCACGTCAAATCGGAACAGATCAGTCAGGGTGCGACCTCGTCGCTTATCTGGATGCGGACGACCTCTGGCTCCCAACCAAAATCGAGCGCCAGTATCAGCACCTCATTGGGTCAGGTACGGTCGCTGCCTCGCACACCGGTACAATCGTGTTCGACTCCGCCGGGCGCGAGCGAGAGTTCCTTGATGTCAAACCCCTGGAGTTGTGTCTTTCCCAGCAGGTCTGCCGCAATCAGGTAGCACCACCTACGGTGCTGGTCTGGCGAGATGCAGTGAAGGAGGTTGGTGGCTGGACGGCCGGCCACGAATTTATCGAAGATTGGGACCTTTTCATCCGGATGGCGAAGGCTGGTCTTCGCATTGTTGGTCTCCGGGAAGCACTCACCAGGGTCCGCAGGACGGGGCACTCACACCTCTCATCGTCCGGAATGGCCCAGGTGAGGCGATTGATGAACACCATCGATGTCCACGAAACGCTAGTTCGCGAGCAACTGGGGCGGAACGGATTGGCTCGGCTACGTAGTGACCAGATGATGTGGCACCGGCACAGGCTGTCCCGCGGCGAGAAGGCACGACTATTTGCTGCCGCAGCACTTGCTCGTACGTCACTGCCAAGAAGTACTTGGGGGTGGCTGCTTTGATTGACAGGTGCCGAGCGTTGCCAATTACCTGTGGATTCCAGAGTGATACATCGAAGGCCCAAGCTGTAGTGCAACGCAGTGCGCGAGGGTAAGGTCGACGGTCAGTCGTAACCCACCTGCTGTTGGGTGCCCTGCTATCGCCCGTTTCGGGGAGGTCCGGTGTCGATCGACTTTTCTGTGGTGATCCCGTTCTATAATGACCACCAGTGGATCGATGAGGCGGTCGGGTCGGTGCTGCAACAGACCAGGCCACCCAGGCAGGTCATCATTGTGGACGACGTGGGTCCGCGTCCACTGGCTTGGCAGGAGCGCGATTGGCCGGCGATGGTGACCGTTCATCGGATGGAGCGCAACAGCGGAGTTGGTGCCGCGAGGAATCACGGCGTCGACCAGGCCAGGCACGACGTCGTGGCCTTTCTCGATGCCGATGACTGGTGGGCTCCGACAATGCTGGAGGAGGTCGGCCGAGTCTTCGACAGCAACCCCGAAGTGGATGGCACGTTCACCGGAGTCACCATTGCATACAGTGATGGAAGCGTTCGCAGCTTCGCCGAAAAGCCTGAATTGTTGACGTTCCGGCAGGCCGTCGTCCCTCCGACTTCGTGGATACCATCCTGCCTCGCAGTGTGCAGGGAGTCCTTGCTGAGATTCGGAAAGTGGTCGGATGATCGAACGATTATGGACGATTGGGACCTGGGAATTCGGCTGGTTGGTGGCGGGGGGAAGCTTGTAGGCGTATCCAAACCACTGGTGTACTGGCGGAGATTCAGTCACGGCAACCTGAGCCAGGACCACGGTGCGATGCTGAGGAAATCATTGCGCACGATCCGGGTGCATCGCAATCTGATCTCCCGGCAGCTCGGCGCGACTATGCCGATCCGGCTGGTCGGGGCCGCTTTCCGTGATCGCGGCAGGAAGCAGCGCGGCATATCCGGTCGGGCCCTTGTAGCGTTGGGGCGGCTTTTCCCCAGGCCCTGATCACCCCTACGGCGTCACCACTCCCTCCATCCTGACCACCTCGAAGTCGCCTGCGCGGACG